>VXME01000075.1:8919-13362 GCA_009861545.1 Acidobacteriota bacterium
CCAACCAACCAACCAACCAACCAACCAACCAACCAACCAACCAACCTAGTTGCGGCGGTCTGAGCTTCGGCCTCCGCCGTCCGGCGGGGACTGCATCCTCCTGGTTCTCTTTCGGTGTCGTCGCCGGCTTGGCGCGCGGGTGGCGCATGGCCGCCTGCGCGCTCGTCGCCGCGCTGCCCCTGCTGCTCGCCGCCGGGGCGGCGGAAGCGCAGACCAACAGAGCGCCGGTGTTCACCCCACAGGGCGATACGTCCATTAACGCGCCGTTCGATACGCTGGTGAACCTCCGACTTTCCGAGAGCGACTTCAGCGACCCCGACGGCGACTTTCTGGAAATCAACCTCATCTGGGACCGCGACGACACCTACAACGATGCCCCGAATCGAACCACGTGGAACATACCCGGCGGCAGACTATTCTTCATGCACAAATCAGCAGCAGAGTTTGCTTGCCTCACTCCGCTGCCAACGAGCCCGCACACCACGGTCGCCACCATTACGGCCACCGACCCCGGCGGCTTGACGGCGACGGCGACGTTCTCCTTCACGGTGTCTTTCCCATCCCTTCCGGCCTGCGCCCCCCCGACGTTGGAGAACGCGATCCCCGACCAGGTGGCGCATGTGGGGAAGTACTTCTCCTACACCTTCCCGGCGGGCACCTTCGCCGCCCCGCAGGGCCAACCCCTGACCTACACGGCGACGCTAGCGGACGGCTACGAACTGCTGCCGTCCTGGCTGACGTTCGACGCGGCGACGCGGACGTTTTACGGCACGCCGCAGTCGTCGAACGCCAGGTCGCTCAAGGTCCGGGTGGTGGCGGCGGCGAGCAACCGCCAGTCGGTCAGCGACGTGTTCGACATCAGAGTCGCCACGCAGGCCGACCTGGTGCCGCCGACCCTGTCCGGCGCGACGGTGGACGGCTCGTCGTCGTTCACGCTCCACTTCGCCGGTCGGGCCCTCGATCTCGGAGGCAGGGGATGTCCCAGCGAGGCCTTTACCGTCAAGGTGGACGGCGTCGCCCGGCGTATCGTGTACTGCGGCATCAAGGCCCACTCCGTGGCGCTCGGTCTGTCCTCCAGCGCGGGGGGGATCCACAACGGCCGGCCGGTCACGGTGAGCTACGACTCGTCGAAGGCGAGTCCCCAGCTCAAGTCCGTCTACAACGTCCTGGTGAGGGACTTCACCGACCGGCCGGTGACGGACGCGGCGCCGTCGGCGTCGAAGCTCTCCGTCGCGAGGGTCGACGGGAGGAAGCTCACCGTCACCTTCACCGAGCCGCTGGACACCGGCTCGGCGCCGGCGGGCAACGCGTTCACGGTGAGCGGCGGGCGGACCGGCACGGGCACGGCGTCGATCGCCGGCGCCACGGTGACAGTGACGCTGGACTCGGCGGTGACCGACGGCGAGACGGTGACGGTGAGCTACAGGGCTGCCGAGAGGCCGAACGCGTTGCGGGATCCCGGCGGCAACCGGGTGTCGAACTTCCGGGGCGCGGCGCTGCACAACATCACGGGACCGCCGTCGTTCCAGTACGCGGAGGTGCACGGGAAGACGCTCGCCGTCACATTCGACGAGCCCCTGGACGCGGGCTCGGTGCCCGCGCCCGGCGCCTTCCACGTCACGGTGAGCGGCGCCCGGCGCCAGGTCGCCGCCGGCGGCGTCGCCATCCGCGGCGCGGACGTGGTGCTGACCCTGGCCTCGCCGGTCGCCTTTTACAACACGGTCCAGGTGCGCTACACCCGACCGTCCGCCAATCGGCTGCGGGACCCCGCCGGCGAAGCCGTGGCGACCTTCGCTGACCGGGAGGTGAACGTCTACCAGCTGTCGCACACGGGGGCGCAGGTGAGCGGCGTCACGATCGCGAGCGACCCGGGCACCGACCACACCTACGGGCTGAACGACCCGATCCGGGTGCGGGTGGCCTTCGACGAGAAGGTCCACGTGACCGGCAGTCCGCGGATCGCGATCGACCTGGATCCCGGGGAGGGTGGCACGAGGCACGCGGCCTACGCGAGCGGGAGCGGGACGAAGGCGCTGGTGTTCACCTACGGGGTGGTGGAGCCGGACCTCTCGACGCAGGGCATCGCGGTGCTCGCGAACACGCTGGAGCTGAACGGGGGCTCGATCCGGTCGGCGCCGAGCAGCCCGACTCCGGGCGGCGGGACGGGCATGGGCGCCGACGCGGACCTGTCGCACGATGGCCTGGCGCACGACCCGAACCACAAGGTGGACTGGCAACAGTCGCCGCCGGAGGCGAGCGGGCCGTCGGTGACCGGGGTGACGGTGTCGTCGCGTCCGGCGGACGGCGACACGTACGGCGCTGGCGAGACGATCCGGGTGACCGTTTCGCTCGACGAGGCGGTGGATGTCGAGGGCTCGCCGCGGCTGAAGATCAAGATGGACCCCAACTACGGCGAGAAGTGGGCGGCCTACGAAAGCGGCGGGGGTACGTCGGCGCTCGTCTTTGCCCACACGGTGGTGGAGCCGAACGTCTCGCCGCAGGGCATCGCGGTGCTGGCCGACACGCTGGAGGCCAACGGGGGCACGATCCGGTCGGCGGAGACGGAGGCGGACGCGGACCTGTCGCACGACGGCCTGGCGCACGACCCGGCGCACAAGGTGGACTGGCAGTTGGGGTCGGAGGCGGAGGCCCCGTCGGCGACGGGCGTGGCGGTATCGTCGCGTCCGGCCGCGGGCGACACTTACTCGCTGGGCGAGACGATCCGCGTCGCAGTGACGTTCAGCGAGGCGGTGGCGGTGACGGGGTCGCCACGCTTGCAGATCGACCTGGACCCGGCGGACTGGGGTGAGAAGTGGGCGGCGTACGAGAACGGCGGCGGCACCGACAGGCTGACGTTCGCCTACGAGGTGGTGGAGCCGAACCTCTCGACCGAGGGCGTGGCGGTTCTTGCGAACACGCTGGCGTTGAACGGCGGCTCGATCCGGTCGGCCGAGACGGAGGCGGAAGCCGAGCTGGGGCACGCGGGGCTGGACCACGACCCGGCGCACAAGGTGGACTGGCGGCCAGAGGCGGTGACGGTGACCGGCGTGTCGGTGGCCTCGAACGCGGGCGGCGACGACACCTACCGCCTGGGCGACACGATCTCGATCCGGGTGGCGTTCAGCGAGGCGGTCGATGTGACGGGGTCGCCGCGCTTGCAGATCGACCTGGACCCGGCGGACTGGGGCGAGAAGTGGGCGGCGTACGCGAGCGGCGGGGGCAGCGACGCGCTGACGTTCACGCACGAGGTGGTGGAGCCGAACTATTCGACCCGGGGCATCGCGGTGCTGGCGGACACGCTGGAGGCGAACGGCGGCTCGATCCGGTCGGCGGCGACCGAGGTAGATGCAGAGCTGTCGCATGACGGCCTCGGCCACGACCCGGCGCACAAGGTCGACTGGCGCCCGGGGCTCTCGGTGGCGGACGCGCGGGTCGAGGAGGGCGCGGGCGTGACGGTCGACTTCGCGGTGCGCCTGGGCCGCGCTGCCACCGAGACGGTGACGGTGGACTACGTGACGGCGGACGGCACGGCGCGGGCCGGCGAGGACTACACGGCGGCCAGCGGCACGCTGCGGTTCGCGGCGGGCGAGTCGTCGAAGACGGTCGCGGTGGCGGTGCTCGACGACGCGCACGACGAGGGGGAGGAGACGTTCACGCTGGCGCTGTCGAACGTGTCGGGGGCATGGCTGGAGGACGGCGAGGCGACCGGCACGATCGAGAACACGGACCTGATGCCGGCGGCGCTGCTGGCGCGCTTCGGGCGGGCGACGGCCGAGCAGGTGGTCACCCACATCGAGGAGCGGATGGCGGCGCCGCGGCGGCGGGGCTTCCGGGCGCGGTTCGCGGGCCGGGAGTTCCAACCCGGCCAGGAACGGGACTTCGCGCTTGGCTTCCTGTCGCAGTTCACGCAGCCGATGGGCATGGGCGCGGCGGGCGCGGCCCCGATGGGCGGCATGAGCGGCTCGAGGGGCATGGGCGGCATGACCGGTATGGGCATGGCGGGCTCGATGGGCATGAGCAGCGCGGCGGGCATGAGCGGGATGTCCGGCATGGGCGGCATGGGTGGCGTCGGCACGGGCGGCATGGTGGGCTCGATAGGCATGGCGGGACAGCAGCCGATGGGCTACGGATCGGCGGGAGATGCGCACGAGACCGGGCTGTTCGGCTCGATGTTGGGCTACGACCCGCTGTCGAACTCCGAGTTCGAGCTGAACCGAGAGAGCCGCGGCGGCATCCTGTCGGTGTGGAGCCGCAGCTCCCGGTCGTACTTCAGCGGCACCGAAGACGCGCTGTCGCTCAACGGCGACGTGCGCACGAGCATGTTCGGGGCCGACTGGGCGCGCGGCCCGCTGACGCTCGGCCTGTCGGTGGGCCGCACGCTCGGCCTGGGCGGCTACAGCGGCCCGAGCGGCGGGCGGATGAGCACGTCGATGACCGGGTTCT
>VXME01000076.1 GCA_009861545.1 Acidobacteriota bacterium
GCTGGAGGGGTTGGGGAGGCTCGCGAAGGTGACGGGCAGGTCGAGGCTTTGTTCGCGTTCCAGCGGGGGTGTGAGCTGGGGTTCGAGGCGGCGTGCGGGAACTATCGGGCGGTGCTTGCCGGTGACGGTGCGTTCGAGCGGGGGCCGCCGACTGTCGAGGACTATCCGATTGTGCTGCGGGGCAGCAAGGGAGAGATCATCGACCAGGAGCCGGCGGCGCTGTACGCTCGGGCTTGTGGACAGGGATGGCCAGGCGCTTGTGGGTCTGCCCGGTAGTAATCAGGAGCTGCTTGGGAAGGCTTTCCTCGCTCTTGGGGCCTGCCCCGGTCGCCTTGGCCGGGGCATTTCGGTCCGTACGAGGTGTCGCCAGCTCCTGAGCCAACAACTGCATGGTATCCTGGGGCCCACTGAGTGCGGACCAGCCCCATCTGATGATGAACTTCGACGTCCACTCCACGCAGACGCTCACCATCTCGCACAGCCAATCGCTTCGAGGTGTCGGCTACAGGTGCCACCGGCGCCACCCGTTTCTGCGATAATGGGCAATTCTTGCAGGCTGCCATGTTCAAGCTGACGGATACTGAATTGCAGAGCGCCTTCGAAGCCATATCCCATCATGGATACAGTGCCTTGTTTCCACCCCCTCCCGAATGGACAACCGTCACGGACAATTGGCCAGAAATCAGGCAATACCTAGCTGGAATCGATCTTGACGTGTACGTACCGTACAAGCCGCTGCGTGTCTTTGTCCCAAAGAGCAGAGCAAACCTTCGCGTTGCACACTTGCTCCATCCGGAGGACCTCATCCTTTACACCGCCTTGGTGATAATTGTCAAAGATGACCTGGAAAGCGCCCGTATCTCACGACGCGCCCGCCGGGTCTTTTCGTACAGGACTCAACCGGGAGTATCTAACCGCCTCTACACTACGCGTGGAGCCTATACGAAGTACCTTGCGGAACTGCAAAGAAAATCGCGCAAACCCACGGTGCGTTTCGTGTCGATTGCTGATATAGCCGATTTCTATCCTCGCGTAAACCAACACCGCCTTGAGAATGTCATAACGTCTGCTTCCTCCAGCCCTCGTGGCAACGACGTAGCCAGAGTGCTCGTAAAGAAAATGATCAACCACCTGATGGAAAGTAACAGCTATGGCATTCCGGTAGGTCCACATGCCTCGCGGGTGCTTGGCGAGGCCGTTCTCATAGATGTTGACGCCCACTTGGAGTCTCAAGGCGTTGACTATGTGCGTTGGGTTGACGACTATCATATATTTTCTCGCACGGAGTACATGGCACAATCCGCGGTGTTCCAGCTAGCGGAATGGATATTTGTGAATCATGGGTTGACTCTCCAGTCCGCAAAAACGAAAATTTGGCCAGTTGCGAAATATGTAGATTGGGTGCTATCCAAACCAGAGGACAGACTGACCGACAGAGACACGCTCCTTGCACTATTCCGTGACTCAGGCTACGTGGAGGAAGAAGCTGACGGTGAAGAACTCCAGCGAATGGTTGATCAGATACATGGTTTTGACCTGCAGCAACTATTCCTGGAGTCGATTTCTGATCAAGAGATCGTTGATTACCGGGTTGTACGATACGTCTTGACGCGGCTTCCGAACATTCCTGGAGTGGATGAAGCCCTGAGAATGGGGCTATTGAACATTGTCATTGACCACGCAGAGTTGTTCTATCCGGTGGTAGAACACATAGCCGAGTACGTCATTTCCTTTCAGAATCTTTCGACGGAAGAGAAACGAAGAATCGGAGGGAAGTTGGCGCGTCCCCTAAAGAGAAGGCAGAATCCTCCGCCGGCGCACTATGCAATGTGGATTCTATACGTCTTTTCCACGTCCCCGGGGTGGATCAACGCGAGGGAAATCGTCAGCCTTTATACTCAATCTGCGTCTGAGGTCATAAGGAGGTATGCGGCGCTCGCAATTTCCGTTTGCGGAACTAGGGCTGAGGCTCTTGCTATTCGTCGGGATCTGCCAGCTGCATCGAGTTTGCTTCGATTGGCGATTCTGGCCGCCTCCACGAAGTTAGGACAAGACGAACGAAAACATTGGAAACGGGCAAACCCAACTCGCGGCGTAGTCGAAAAATGCGTGTAGCCAATAGATCGACCTGACGCAAGATGGATCCCACATTTTTCGAACAACCCATCCTGAACTCGCCGTACGAGTACCCATCCCGCCACTGGGAGCTCGACGCCGGCGGCCAGCCGACGAACAGGATCCTGTCCGAGCGGCGCAAGGTCGCGTTCATCACGCCGATCCCGAAGCCGAAGAAGCAGAAGGGCGTCCAGCAGGAGAAGATCCTCTTCGACGTGGCCGCGCAGGCGCTCGGGACCGAGGCGCAGCAGTACGACCTGACGGCGTTCATCGGCGGCGTCCGCCATCAGGTGGATCGCTGGCGGGAGCTGCCGGATCCGAACGCCTGGAGCGTGACGCCGGAGACCGCACGGCTCCTGCGCCACTGGCGCAGCCATCGGTTCACCGACCTCCGTCCCTTCTTCTGCCAGGTTGAGGCGGTCGAAACCGCGATTTGGCTGACCGAGGTGGCGCCGACCCTCGGCAAGGAGGGCCGCGGGTTTCTCGATCAGATCGACGCCGCCAGCGAAGGCGCCAATCCGGGCCTCGCGAGGTTGGCTCTGAAGCTCGCCACCGGGGCCGGCAAGACCACCGTCATGGCGATGATCATCGCCTGGCAGACGGTCAACGCGGTGCGCCGGCCGGGCAGCCGGCGGTTCACGCGCGGCTTCCTGGTGGTGACGCCCGGCGTGACCATCCGCGACCGGCTGCGGGTGCTTCAGCCGAACGATCCGGACAGCTACTACGCGAGCCGCGAGCTGGTGCCGAGCGACATGCTCCGCGACCTGGAGCGGGCGAAGATCGTCGTCACCAACTACCACGCGTTCCTGCGGCGCGAGACGCTGCCGCTGTCGAAGGGCGGCCGCGCCCTGCTGCAGGGGCCGGGGCCCGAGCTGCGGACGAAGGAGACCGAAGGGCAGATGCTGCAGCGCGTCATGCCGGGACTGATGGGCATGAAGCGCATCCTGGCCCTGAACGACGAGGCGCACCACTGCTACCGCGAGAAGTCGGCCGGCGAGGACGACGAAGGCCCGCTGAAGGGCGACGACCGCAAGGAGGCCGAGCGGAACCGGGAAGCAGCGCGGGTCTGGATCTCGGGGCTTGAAGCCGTCCAGCGGAAGCTCGGCCTGCAGCGCGTGATCGACCTGTCGGCGACGCCCTTCTTCCTGCGCGGCTCCGGCTACGCGGAGGGGACGCTGTTCCCGTGGACGGCGAGCGACTTCTCGCTGATGGACGCCATCGAGTGCGGCATCGTGAAGCTGCCGCGCGTGCCGGTGGCCGACAACATCCCCGGCGGCGAGATGCCGAAGTTCCGGAACCTGTGGGAGCACATCCGCCCGAAGATGCCGAAGCGGGGCCGCGGCAAGGCTGGCGGGCTGGATCCGCTGAGCCTGCCGGTGGAGTTGCAGACCGCGCTCCAGGCCCTCTACGGCCACTACGAGCAGACGTTCCAGTTGTGGGAGCAGGCCGGCATCGCGGCGCCGCCCTGCTTCATCATCGTCTGCAACAACACCTCGACCTCGAAGCTCGTCTACGACTTCGTCTCCGGCTTCTTCCGCGAGAACGAGTACGGCGCCACGACGCTGGTCAACGGCCGCCTGCCGCTGTTTCGCAACTTCGACGAGCACGGCAACCCGCACCCCCGCCCGCGCACGCTGCTCATCGACAGCGAGCAGCTCGACTCGGGCGAGGCGCTCGACAAGAACTTCCGCGCCGCGGCCGGCGACGAGATCGAGCGCTTCCGTCGGGAGATCGTCGCCCGGACGGGTGATCGGAAGCAGGCCGAGCACCTGTCGGACCAGGATCTGCTCCGCGAAGTGATGAACACGGTCGGCAAGCCGGACACCCTCGGCGGATCCGTCCGCTGCGTCGTCTCCGTCTCGATGCTGACCGAGGGTTGGGACGCCCGGACGGTCACGCACATCCTGGGCGTCCGCGCTTTCGGCACGCAGCTCCTCTGCGAGCAGGTCGTCGGGCGCGCGCTGCGTCGCCAGTCCTACGATCCCAACGAGGACGGCCTCTTCGACGTCGAGTACGCCGATGTCCTCGGCATCCCGTTCGATTTCACCGCCAAGCCGGTGCCGGTCAAGCCGCCGCCGCCGCGCGAGACGGTGCTGGTGCGGGCGATCACGCCGGAACGCGACGCCTGCGAGATCCGCTTCCCGCGGGTGGCTGGCTACCGCGTCGAGCTCCCCGAAGAGCGGCTGACGGCCCGCTTCAACGACGACTCGACGCTGGAGCTCACCCCCGCGCTGGTCGGCCCGTCCAACACGCGCGTCGAGGGCATCATCGGCGAAGGGGTCGATCTGAACCTGATCCATACCCGCGACCTGCGGAAGTCGACCCTGCTGTTTCACCTTACGAAGCGGCTGCTGGAGACCAAGTGGCGGGATCCCGGCGAGGAGCCGAAGCTGCACCTGTTCGGCCAGCTCAAGCGGATCACCCGGCAGTGGCTCGACGACCACCTCGACTGCAAGGGCGGGACGTATCCGGCGCAGCTCATGTACCAGGAACTTGCGGACATGGCGTGCGAACGGATCACGGCCGGGATCGTCTCCAATCTACTGGGCGAGCGTCCGATCAAGGCGATGCTGGATCCCTATAACCCCGTCGGGTCGACGCTCCACGTGCGCTTCACGACCTCGAAGAAGCTCCGTTGGGAGACCGACCCCGGCCGCTGCCACATCAACTGGGTCGTGTGCGACAGCGACTGGGAGGCCCAGTTCTGTCTCGTCGTCGAATCGCATCCGCGGGTGCGCGCCTACGTCAAGAACCACGCCCTCGGCCTCGAGGTGCCCTATCGCTACGGTTCCCGGACGCGCCGCTACCTCCCCGATTTCGTCGTGCTCGTCGACGATGGCCGCGGCGACGACGACCTGCTCCGTCTCGTGGTCGAGGTGAAGGGCTACCGGGGCGAAGACGCCAAGGACAAGAAGACGACGATGGACACCTACTGGGTCCCCGGCGTCAACAACCTCGGCGCCTACGGCCGCTGGGCCTTCGCCGAGCTGACGGATGTCTACACGATGGAGGAGGACTTCGAAAGCGCGCTGAAGGGGCAGTTCCAGGCGCTCGTCGAGCGGGCGTTGCCTTGACGAGCGGCAGCGACGGGGCTACGTTGGCGGCTCCTGTCGGCGGCGGGTGGAGAGATTCGCGACAGGACGAACGAGGGAATGCACATGGAGTACACCGCGGTCGTGAAGCATTGCGGCGAATGGTGGATCGGCTGGATTGAGGAAGTGCCGGGCGTCAACTGCCAGGAACGCACGCACGAGGAGTTGCGGCAGAGCCTCGCCGATGCACTTGCGGAAGCGCTCGAGTTCAATCGGCGGGACGCTCTGGCCGCGGCCGGTGACGACTATCGGGAAGAGAAGGTCGTCGTTGCATGAAGCGGAGCGAGCTGTTGCGATACCTGCAGGGCCAAGGGTGCGCACTGGTCCGCGAAGGATCGCGGCATTCCTGGTGGCGCAACCGGTCCGGAGACCGGCGTTCCGCCGTGCCGAGACACCGGGAGATCAACGATACCCTGGCTCGCAAGATCTGTCGTGACCTCGGCGTCGATCCAATCGGACGGGACAAGTAGACGGAGGAGCCGCATGGGGCGAGCCAAAGCGAATCCGCGGACCGTCGCGACCCTCAGGCATGAGGAGGCGTCGCGCAAGAACATCCCCACGGTCGAGTTCCGGTCCGTGATGGAGCGCGCCGAGCAGAGCCCCGTCCAGGTCGCCTACCAGCGCCGCAACCGCGACCTCGACCCGCAGCTCGTCTGGCGCGGCAAGGACGCGCAGGACTGGTCCGACCTCGTGGTGCAGGCCCCGCCGCTCTTCATCCAGGAGAAGGTCCACCCGAAGGTGCTCGTCGACGACCTGCGCCGGCAGCGCGGGAACGGGCAGGTCGGGCAAGGCGGCGACCGCACGGAAGTCCAGCCGGATCTGTTCGCCGACTTCAACGGGCTGCCGAACGATGATGCCCGGACCGAGTTCTACCAGCACGACGCGAACTGGTCGAACCGGATGATCCTCGGCGACAGCTTGCAGGTGATGGCCTCGCTCGCCGAGCGCGAGGGGCTGCGCGGCAAGGTGCAGTGCATCTACCTCGACCCGCCCTACGGCATCAAGTTCAACTCGAACTTCCAGTGGTCGACGACCAGCCGCAATGTCAAGGACGGCAAGGCGGAGCACATCAGCCGGGAGCCGGAGCAGGTCAAGGCGTTTCGGGACACATGGCGAGACGGCATTCATTCGTATCTGACGTACCTGCGCGATCGGTTGATCGTAGCGCGAGAGCTGTTGGCCGAGAGCGGTTCGATCTTCGTGCAGATCGGCGATGAAAATGTCCATCGGGTGCGGGCGTTGATGGACGAAGTGTTCGGCGAAGGACACTTCGTCGGCGAAATCGTGTTCCAGAAGACTTCGTCAACTTCGTCAGACTCTCTATCAGGAGTTTTCGATTCTCTCTTGTGGTTCAGTAAGTCTGAATCAACCAAATACCGGGCGCTCTTTCAGCAGAAGGAACCTGGTTCTGCCGGTGCGAGTCAATACGGATTCGCAGAGAACCCAAGCGGAGAGAGGCGTACCTTGACGGAATGGAGGCAAGGCAGCGTAGATGTCAAATCGTTGAAGGTGTTCGCCCACGGTGACATTACCAGCCAGAGGCCAGCACAGGGAGAAGATGTTCGGGAGTTCATCTATGAGGGCAAGCCGTTTGAGGTCAAGAAGGGTACCTTCAAGACGGATGCGCATGGACTGCGACGGATTTCGCTCGCGAAGCGCATGATATTCGTCGGCAAGACACTGCGTTACGTTCGGTTTCTGAACGACTTCTCCGTATTCCCGCATTCCAATCTGTGGACTGATACAACTACGTCGGGATTTGATGACCCCAAGGTTTTCGTCGTACAGACGAACCGTACCGTTGTCGAGCGTTGCATCCTCATGACCACCGACCCCGGCGACTTGGTGCTCGATCCTACCTGCGGTTCCGGTACAACCGCGTATGTCGCCGAGCAATGGGGCCGCCGCTGGATCACCATCGATACCTCCCGAGTAGCGCTGGCACTCGCCCGTGCCCGCGTCATGGGTGCGCGCTACCCGTACTACCTTCTCGCTGACAGTCCGGAAGGGCAGCGCAAGGAGGCCGAGATCACGCGCAAGGCACCCTCGGAGACACCGACGCACGGTGACGTCCGGCAGGGGTTCGTCTACGAGCGGGTGCCGCACATCACGCTCAAGTCGATTGCCAACAACGCCGAGATCGACGTCATCTGGGAGCGCTGGCAGGAGACGCTGGAGCCGTTACGCGACGACCTGAACGCCAAGCTCGATGGCGACTGGGAGGAGTGGCAGATTCCCCGCGAGGCGTCCGAGGACTGGCCGGCGGAGGCGGTCGAGGCGCATCGCCTCTGGTGGGAGGCGCGCATCGCCCGGCAACAGGAGATCGACGCCTCCATCGCGGCCCGGGCCGACTACGAGTACCTCTACGACAAGCCCTACGAGGACAACCGGAAGGTCCGGGTGGCGGGACCGTTCACGGTGGAGAGCCTGTCGCCGCACCGCGTGTTGGCGGTCGATGAGGACGACGAGCTCATCGACCGCGCCGCCGAGCCGAGGGCCGACTACGGGCTGCAGCAGGACTTCGCGGCCATGATCCTGGAGCAGCTCGCGGCCGCCGGCGTGCAGCAGGCGCACAAGGAGGATCGCATCGCCTTCGCCGCCGTCACGCCCTGGCCGGGCGAGTACATCTGCGCGGAGGGACGCTACCGCGAGAGCGATGGCGATGCCGGCCCGGAGAAGCGCGCCGGGATCTTCGTCGGCCCCGAGTTCGGCACCGTGGCCCGACCGGACCTGGTGGCGGCCGCGCGCGAGGCGGGCGACGCCGGCTTCGACGTCCTGATCGGCTGCGCGTTCAACTACGAGGCGCACGCGTCCGAGTTCAACCGCCTCGGCCGCATCCCGGTGCTGAAGGCGCGCATGAACGCCGACCTCCACATGGCCGACGAGCTGAAGAACACCGGCAAGGGCAACCTGTTCGTCATCTTCGGCGAGCCGGACATAGACATCCTCCCGGTCGGCGACGAAGGCGACGGCGGCACGCGCATCCAGGTGCGGATCAACGGCGTGGACGTCTTCCACCCGACCACCGGCGAGGTCCGCAGCGACGGCGCCGACGGCATCGCCTGCTGGTTCATCGACACCGACTACAACGAGGAGAGCTTCTTCGTCCGGCACGCCTACTTCCTCGGCGCGAACGACCCCTACAAGGCGCTGAAGACGACGCTGAAGGCCGAGATCGACGCCCACGCGTGGGCGTCGCTCCACAGCGACGTCTCGCGCCCGTTCGACCGCCCGGAGTCGGGCCGCATCGCCGTCAAGGTCATCAACCACCTCGGCGACGAGGTGATGAAGGTGTTCCGGGTGTGAGCAGGAGTCGCCCATGAAGCCGCGCGTCTACGTCGAGACAAGCGTCGTCAGCTATCTGACGGCACGGCCGGCCCGTGACATAGTGATTGCAGGGCGGCAGCAGGGCACGCGGGACTGGTGGTGACAGCCTCAAGCAGATTCGAGCTGGTGATTTCGCAGTTGGTCCGCGAGGAAGCCGGTGTCGGCGATCCAGATGCTGCGGCCGCCCGGCTCGCCGCGCTTGCGCCGCTCGCCAGGCTCGCCTTCCCCAAGGAAGCGCTTGCGTTGGCGCAGCGGCTGGTAGATGCGGGGGCGGTACCGCGACGGGCTGCGCCGGACGCCGCGCACGTCGCGATTGCTGCCGTGCACAATGTCGAGTTCCTCGCTACCTGGAACCTCCGCCACATCGCCAACGCGACGGCACGCCGGCGGATCGAAACCGTTTGTCGCGATAGCGGCGTCGAGCCGCCCGTTCTGTGCACACCCGAGGAGCTCACGGAGCCCGAGGAGGTGGATGATGGTGGATGATCCGATCGTAGCCGAGGTGCGCGCGGCGAGGGACCGGCTCGCAGCAAGGTTCGACTATGACCTGGAGGCGATTTTCCGGCACATCCAGGCAGAGGAAGCAAGATCGGGCCTGACGTACGTACCTTCTCCGCCCCGCGAACCCGCGCTCGCAGATGGCGCGCACGAGGCTGAGCCGCGCGCAGATGGACACGATGTTCATGGAGCCTGAGATCACCAGCAGGGTGCGGTTCGATCTCGCGTCCGTTCGACCGCCCCGAGTCGGGCCGCATCGCCGTCAAGGTCATCAACCACCTCGGCGACGAGGTGATGAAGGTGTTCCGGGTGTGACTCGTCGCGTCCCGACGATGGAGAATGCCTGATGGCCAGCGGTGAACAGCTCAAGGCGCTGCTGAAGTCGCACGCGGATGGCGATGACGACCGGTTCTTCTCCGTCGCCATGCAGGTGGCTGCCCACGAGGCGCGGCGCGGGCATGGGAGACTCGCGGAGGAGCTGCGCACCCTGATCGATCGCGCCAAGAGCAAGCCAGGAACCGTGGCGCCGGTCCCGATCGGGCGACCGCGCGGCGAGTTGGCGAACCTGCTGGGAGCGTCCTATCCGAGCGAGCGGTTGGGACAGATGGTGCTGGGCAAGGAGCTCGGGGATCAGATTCAACGTGTGATTCGGGAGCAGCGCCATGCGGGGCGCATCGTGGAGCGGGGACTCGCACCGCGCCGGAAGTTGTTGTTGACGGGACCGCCCGGCACCGGCAAGACGCTGACGGCGGCCGTTCTGGCCGGCGAGCTGGGGCTTCCACTTCTGCAGGTGCGCCTCGACGGGCTCATCACCAAGTACATGGGGGAGACGGCGGCCAAGCTGCGTCAGATCTTCGAGGCGACAGGCCGAACGCGGGGGGTCTACTTCTTCGACGAGTTCGACGCGATTGGCTCGCAGCGCGGGCTCGCGAACGATGTCGGCGAGATCCGACGTGTCCTCAATAGTTTTCTCCAGATGATCGAGCAGGATCGCTCCCACAGCCTCGTCATTGCCGCGACCAACCATCCAGGCATTCTCGATCCGGCGCTCTTCCGTCGCTTCGACGACATCCTGCACTACGAGTTGCCCGACACGGCGCAGATTGCACGACTCCTCAGGACGCGGCTCGCTTCGGGGGCCGTGAAGCGGATCCGCTGGCGCAGCCTCGCCGCCCTCGCCGCGGGCCTGAGCTACGCGGAGGTGGTTCGCGCCGCCGACGAGGCGCTGAAGGATGCCCTGATTCAACAGCGGGCTCTGGTTCGCGAAGCGGACATCCGGGTGATGCTGAAGGAGCGCCTGGCCATCGCCGATAAGCTGGCTGCGAGAGGAGTGTAGCGACAAGGCGCAGCATGGCCCCGGTACCGATACGAGTCCCACGGTCTCCGTTTCGACGTGAAGCGACCCCTTGAGTCGGTGGATGAGTTTCGCAGCAGGATCAACGTAGCGGCGCGAGACGAAGAGGAAGGGACCCGTCGCGCGCAGGGCAGCGATCCCGAGTGGTTGATTGATCGTGGGCCACAACGGAGTCTCGCGCGAAGTCTTCGTCGCGCGCAGGGCAGCGATCCCGAGTGGTTGATTGGGAAGCAGACTCGTCACAGAGGTTCACTGCATGCGGACATCTGGCGCGGCAGCGCGGCTGATCTCGCAAGCCGGGGGAGCCTCGCCGTCTACCCTGCGGTAGGTTGGTGGAAGACCCGTCAAGCTCTCGAGAGATACGACCAAACCGCGCGATACGCGCTCGTCGTCAGCATCAAGGCGCCGGAGGTCGACGTGGATCTCCGGACGGAAGTCGCGAACCAGATCGGTGTGCCGGTCGAGATAGAGACCTGATGCAGTTCCGCATCGCCGACACCTTCACCGACAGCTTGGCGAAGCTGACGGGCGACGAGCAGAAGGCGGTCAAGACGGCGGCGTTCGACCTGCAGATGAATCCGGCGCATCCGGGCCTGAAGCTGCACCAGGTCGACCGGGCGAAGGATAAGGACTTCTGGTCCGTGCGGGTCAGTCGCGACATCCGGCTGATCGTCCACCGGACCGCTTCCAGCTTCCTGCTCTGCTACGTCGATCATCACGACGCGGCGTACCACTGGGCCGAGCGCCGGCGACTGGAGCGGCATCCCAGGACAGGAGCGGCGCAGCTCGTCGAGATCCGCGAAACGGTCCGCGAGATCCAGGTGCCGCGGTATGTGGAGGTCGATGTCCCCACGTCCACTCAGGGCGTCGCGGCTGGCAGACCGGCGGCGTCGCGGATGGCTTTCTTCGCCGACGCGTCGGACGACGATCTGCTGGGCTACGGCGTGCCCGTCGAGTGGCTGAACGACGTACGGGCCGCGACCGAGGACACGCTGCTCGACCTCGCCGATCACCTGCCGGGCGAGGCCGCCGAGGCGCTGCTGCACTTGCGACCGGCGGTGCACCTGATCGCCCGGCGCCTGCCGTGGCGGGCGCCGATCCGTTCGCGCATCCGGACGCGCAGCGCCGCTTCCGGGTAGTGGCGGACGTGGAGGCGCTGGAACGGGCCCTCGACTATCCCTGGGAGAAATGGACCGTCTTCCTGCATCCGGCCCAGCGACAGCTCGTCGAACGCGAGTACACGGGACCGGCGCGTGTCGCGGGCTCGGCCGGCACCGGCAAGACCATCGTCGCGCTCCACAGGGCGGTGCATCTGGCGCGCGCACATCCGGAGAGCCGCGTGCTGCTGGCCACCTTCTCCGATGCGCTGGCCACCGCGCTGCAAACGCGCCTCAGACGCCTCATCGGGAACGAGCCGAAGATCGCCGAGCGCCTCGAGGTGCATTCGATGAGCGCCATCGGGCGGCGCCTCTACACGGCGAAGGTCGGCCGCCTCCACTTGGCCACGGACGAAGATATCCGGGAACTGCTCCGGCAGGCGGCTGCCGATATCAAGGGTCACCGTTTCGGTGCGCACTTCCTCCGGACGGAATGGAGCACGGTGGTCGACGCCTGGCAGCTCGCGAGCTGGGAGGACTACCGCGACGTGCAGCGGCTCGGCCGCAAGACCCGGTTGGCCGAGAAGCAGCGGGCGCTGCTGTGGTCGATCTTCTCGCGGGTCCGGTCTGCGCTCGTCGAACAGCGGAGGTTGACCGAGCCCGGCATGTTCGCGCGGGTGGCGGCGACGATGGCGGAGGCTGCGCATCCGCCGTTCGACTTCTCCGTGATCGACGAGGCCCAGGACATCGGCGTCGCGGAGCTGCGGTTTCTGGCGGCCCTGGGCGGGAGCCGGCCGAACGGCTTGTTCTTCGCCGGGGATCTCGGACAGCGGATCTTCCAGACGCCTTTCTCGTGGCGGGCGCTCGGCGTCGACGTGCGCGGGCGATCCCAGACGCTGCGCATCAACTACCGCACGTCGCATCAGATCCGGCGACAGGCGGACCGCCTCCTGCCGCCCGAGCTGGCCGACGTCGACGGCAACGCCGAGCGGCGAGGCGCAACGGTGTCGGTGTTCAACGGTCCGGCGCCCGAGGTGAGGACGTTCGATTCACCGGACGACGAGACCGAGGCTATCGCGGACTGGCTTCGAGCTCGACAGCGCGAGGGCTACGCGCCGCAGGCAATCGGCGTGTTCGTCAGGTCATTGGAGCAGATCGAACGGGCGCTGTCGGCGGTGCGGGCGGCGGGTATGCGCGCCGTGCAGCTCGACGACGGGTCCGGCGGCGTGCCCGGGTCGGTCGCGGTCGGCACGATGCACCTCGCCAAGGGGCTGGAGTTTCGGGCGGTCGCGGTCGCCGCCTGCGACGACGAGGTCATTCCGCTGCTGGCCCGGATGGAACGCGTGGGCGATGACGCCGACCTGGAGGAGGTCTACGGCACCGAGCGGCATCTGCTCTATGTCGCCTGCACCCGCGCGCGCGACCGGCTGCTGGTGACCGGCGTGGAGCCGGGCTCGGAGTTCCTCGACGACCTGCGGGCGGGGGAGTGACCGTACACGCGCATCCAAGCCGCGGTTGAACAAGCTGACCGGTGTTTTCCGGGCCCGCAACGGAACGCCTGGCCGCGACCGCCCGTGTGCACGACATGACCGTCGTCCCCCGCAACACGCCGGACATCGCAGGTCTCGGCGTCCCCGTGCTGAATCCCTTCGACGCGTGACGCGCAAGATGGTGGCGATCCCTACAGCGCGCTCAAGGCGCTGAAGGCCGAGATGGACACCGACGCGGTACAGTTGTGGAGGCGTCCTTGAGATTCCGGACGCACGTTCATGATGAAGCCGCGTGTCTACGTCGAAACCAGCGTCGTCAGCTATCTGACGGCCCGGCCCGCGCGTGACATAGTGATTGCAGGGCGGCAGCAGAGCACGCGAGACTGGTGGGCCGGTACGAAGGAGCGGTTCGAGTTGGTGATTTCGGAACTGGTTCGGGAAGAAGCGGCGGTGGGAGATCGCGATGCCGCGCAATCGCGGCTGGCGGCGATCTCGCCGCTTCCCGTGATCGGCGCCACGCCGGAAGTCGCACGACTGGCGCGAGCGCTGGTCGACGCCAAGGCCGTGCCCGAGCGGGCTGCGCAGGATGCCGTGCACATCGCGATCGCCGCCGTGCACCGGGTGCCGTTCCTCGTGACATGGAATTTCCGGCACATCGCGAACGCCGCGGCGCGGCCACGGATCGAGGCCGTGTGTCGAGACGCCGGCATCGACCCGCCGCTCCTGTGCACGCCGGAGCAGCTTGTCGTAGCGGAGGACGACGATGAAACCTGATCCGATTGTGGCCGAGGTGCGCGCCGTGCGCGACAGGCTCGCAGCGCGTTTCAACTATGACATCGACGCCATTGTCCGGCACATCCGGAGCATGGAAGCCGCATCGGGCCGCACCTTCGTGCAGCCTCCGCAGAGCAGCATCGCCGCAATGAATGCCGCGACGGATAATGCACCGGGCGAGGGACGCGGTGCAAATGAGTCATGAGGCGCGCGCAGATGGACACGAGCCCGATTTCGATCCCTCTCCTGACTCGGCCGCGACATCGATCTCAGTCTCCGAGGCCCGGAAGGGCCGCGTTCATCACGCCGATCACGGAGCCGAGGAAGCGCCGGGCGGGACAGCCGCGTGCGGGTGGATGGGCTCGCGCATCGGCCTGTGCCTCCTCATCGATGGTAGTCGACGATCTCGACCCCGGCTGGACCGGGGTTCCCCTCGGGCCATACGAAGCAGATCCGCCACTGATCGCATTCCGCGCGTGCTCGCGGTGAGCTGCTCCGAGCTGGGCACCTCGGGCACCCGGCGCACGATGGGCGGTCGTTGAGCGGGCGGCGCCTCGATCGATTTCCGGTATCATTACCGGAAAGGAGGGAGCCTTGGCGAACAAGCAGACGCTGGCCGTGCGCGGCTATCGGGACCGGCTGAAGCGAGGCGGTTGGGTACGTTGCGAGGTCAAGGTGCGCCGCGATGACGTCGAGCTCATCCGCACCGTAGCCACCGCGTTGCGCGACCCGGATCGCCATGCCGCCACGCGTGCGCTGCTGCGCGACCGTCTGGGCGCCCGTCGTCCGCGCGGCTTCAAGGAGCTGCTCGCCTCGTGCCCGGTCGACCTCGACATCAATCGGTCCCGTGACCTCGGCCGGGATATCGAGTTCTGATGTTCCTCCTCGACACCAACGTCATCTCGGAGGTGCGCAAGGCGCACCGATGCAACGCCGGCGTGGCCAGTTGGTTCGCCGGCGTGAGCGATGCCGACCTGTTCGTCAGCGTCGTCGTGACGGGCGAGATTCGGCAAGGTATCGAGCGCCTCCGCCGGCGCGACTCCCGCCAGGCGGAGATCCTCGAACGCTGGCTGGAAGACGTCGTGACCTCGTACGCCGACCGCATCCTCCCGATTGACGGCCGCGTCGCCGACGCCTGGGGCCGCCTGAGCGCGGTGCGCCCGATTCCCGTCATCGACGGGCTTCTGGCCGCGACCGCCCGTGTGCACGACATGACCCTCGTCACCCGCAACACTCCGGACGTCGAAGGTCTCGGCGTCCCCGTGCTGAATCCCTTCGACGCGTGATACGCAAGATGGCCGGACGCAAGACGCCCAGGACGCCGCGCGTCACCACCGCGCATCCGCCGAGGAGGCGGGATGCTGGAAGACCATGATCGAACCCGTCGCGCGCCTCAGGATTGAACTGCAGGAGATCGAACCCAAGGTGTTTCGTCGGGTCGACGTGCCGTTGACCTCGACGCTGCTGACCCTGCACGAGATCATCCAGATCACGTTCGACTGGTGGGGCTAC
This sequence comes from Acidobacteriota bacterium, assembly GCA_009861545.1. NCBI lineage: Bacteria > Pseudomonadati > Acidobacteriota > Acidobacteriota bacterium. Next base: position 15,260 of record VXME01000076.1, read on the forward strand.
CACCTGTTCGAGTTCGAGGTCCGCGACCGCGTCTATGGCGAGCCCATGGCGGACGATTTCTCCGACCGCCGCGTGTACAGGGCGGCGGGCATCCGCCTGAAGACGCTCATCGACCGCGGGGTCGAGAGGTTCCTCTACACGTACGACTTCGGGGACGACTGGCGGCACGACATCCTCATCGAATCGGTCGGTGACGGCAAGGCCGGCGTCGAGTACCCGGCGCTCGTCGACGGGGAGCGGCGCAGTCCACCGGAGGATGTCGGTGGCGTGACGGGCTTCATGGAGTTCCTGGAAGCCGTGCTGGATCCGCTCCACGAGGATCACGAACAGATGGTCACCTGGTACGGGAAACCGTTCGATCCGCACGACATCGACGAACGGTGGACGCGGCTCAGGCTCTCCACGTTGGCCGCCCGCCGCCGGGGCGCGCTGCGCAGGCATCGCGGCGCGGCGCGACGCTCCACGTGACTTCCGTGGAGCATGGCGCGGCTCTGTCGGTCGGCCCGAGCTCGACGAGTTGCTCCGGTCGATAGCCCAAGGAATCCGATCGCGTACAGGCAGCAACAGCGCCGCCCCGGCCCACAAGTCGATGCAGGAGTTCTGCAGGGTCGCCTGCACGTGGGGCGGAGGTTGACCGGGGGAAGCATGCGGCATATGGTGGAGCATATGCTTTCTTCATCCGCCAAGCGGTCCGCGGTCCGTCACGTGCGCCTGTTCCGGAACGGACGCAATCAGGCGGTGCGCATCCCGCGCGACTTCGAGTTCGATGGAGCGGAAGCCATCATGCGGCGGGAGGGCGATTGCCTGATCCTCGAACCGGTCCGGAAGGGGCGATTGCTCGGCCTGCTTGCACGCCTGGAGCCCCTGCCGGAAGCGTTCCCGGACGTCGACGCCAGGCTCGAGCCGCTTGACGACGTGGATCTGTGAAAGTGGCGGTCCGGTTCCTGCTCGACACGAACATCGTGTCGCATGTCGCGCGGTTTCCGCAGGGGGAGGTTGCGACTCGCATCGCCGAAGTCGGCGAGTCGCACGTGTGCACCAGCATCGTAGTGGCGTCCGAGTTGCGCTACGGTGCGGTGCGAAAGGGGTCCGAGCGCCTGAGCCGACGCATCGAGGCCGTTCTCTCGGCGCTGGAGGTGCTGGCGTTCGAGGAGCCGGCCGACCGGCGCTACGCCGAGTTGAGAGTTGACCTCGAACGTCGCGGTACGCCGATCGGACCCAACGACATGCTGATTGCCGCCCAGGCGCTGGCCGCGGACCTGACCGTCGTCACGGCGAATGTCGACGAATTCCGGCGGGTTCCCGCGCTCCTCGTCGAGAACTGGCTCGGGGCCGACGGATGATCTCGCTGCGGGAAGAGCGGGGCCGAGCCTTCCGGCCGGCAACCGGGCGGTCATCCTGCTGGTTTCCGGCAGGGCGGCGCGCTCGTCGTCGCGGGCGAAGGCATGGGTCTGCCCGCGCCTCCCTGCCGGTCGAAAGGGCGCGGTCACTCGACCTCGATGAAGATCGGGTTCGAGTAGAACCAGAGGTCGAGCCAGGGGTTCTCCCCGGCGTCGTCCACGGAAGGCTCGAGATCCGCGGTGTTCGTGCCGTGCACGCGGACGTAGAGGTCGCGATCGACCACGGGCAGCGCCGCCTCGACGGTGTAGCCGGTGCTCCAGTGGCTGTGGATGTGCGAGTCGCCGGCCAGCCATTCGCGCTCGTCGGCGGGGGCGGCCAGTGCAAGGGCGGCCGCCGCGCACAGCACGCAGAACCAGACGAAGCGGGGAGCGGCGGCAGCCTGTAAGGACATGGCGGCCATCCTACCACCGCCTTCCGTCCGCTCCCGGACGGCGTGACCGATTACGTGCCGTCTGAAGCCGCCGTGGTCGGTCGCTCCCGCGGCGACTCTTCCATTTCGGGAGTCGCTTCCGCGGCCCGCCGGCGCCGGCGCTTCATGCGGATCCGGAAGCGGTCGTCGGGACTGGGGGTGGGGACCGGACTGATCTTCAGAACGTAGTCCGGAGGATCCAGGGCCAGCTCGACTTCGTGGACGATGGTGGCCATCGTCGCGGCGATGGACACCTCGGCGAACCCGGCCCCGAGGCAGACGTGCGGGCCGGCGCCGAACGGGACGAACACCCCCGGCTGACGGTGCTCCTGCCGTTCGGGCGTGTAGCGCTCGATATCGAAGCGTTCGGGCTCGGGAAAGTACTCCGGCAGATGGTGCGGCACGGTCGTCGCCACGATGACCTTCTCTCCGGCCGGGATGGTGTAGCCGGCGAACTCGAACGTGTTCGACACGGTGCGCGTGATGGCCGGCGCGATCGGATACATCCGCAACGTCTCGAGCGCGACCCGGTGCGTGACATCGAGACGGCGCACGGCTGCCGCGGTCAGCGTGCCGTGCGCGAAGCTCGCATCCGCCTCGGCGGTCATCCGCTCTAGCAGGTCGGGGTGCTTCAGCAGCGCGTAGAGCATGAACGCGCACGTGCTCCCCACCGTGTCGAGCCCGGCGATGAACGGTCCCAGCACCGCCGGCATCAGATCGGTCTCGGGCAGGAACTGCGGGTCGCCATGGTGGAGCGCCATCAGCTCGTCCACGAGGTCGGGCCCGGCGCCGGATCGACGGTCCGGGTCGTGGGCCGCCCGCACCGTCGCGTAGAGCTCTTCGACCCGCTGGCGGGCGCGCCGGAAGCGCGGGGTCCGCGTCAGCACGGCCGGCCGCTGGCGCGTGACGCGCGCCGCGAGAAGGGTGCGCACGAAGACGATCATGTCGTCCAGATAGTCGCGGGGCGACACGCCCGCGGCGATGGTGCCGAGCTGCTCGGTGATGATGCGCTGCAACGCGTACAGGCCGGGAATGGGCTCGTCGAGGGGCCACTCGGCAACCTCGCGCCTCGTGATGGCAATCACGTCGTCCAGGTGCTCGTGGATGAACGAGCGCGAGTAGCCGGGCTGCTGCGCCTTGCGCATCCGGGCGTGCTCGGCCCCGTCCATGCTCACCATCGAGCGCGCGGCGCCCAGCTCCTTGTCGAAATCCATCCAGAACTCGCGCGAGCGGAGGTGCCTGCTGCCCTCGCGCGTGACGAACAGGTTGGCCTCGGGTCCCGCCAGCACCGTGAACCGGCGGTGGAGCGCGCGGACGCGGAAGACGGGACCGAGTTGCAGGTACTGCCGGGTGAAGAACGCACCGACATCGCCGGCCATGGCGAATGCATCCCCGACCAGGGGCAGACTGGGGGCGCTCGGCGGTGCGTGCGCGGGGGCGGCGTTCATCAGCCGATGCCTCGCCGGGTCACATGCCCGCCGCACGTACGCTGTAGTTGTCGTTGCGCCACATCAGCATCCGTCCGTCGGGCAGCGCTTCGAAGCGGAACTCCTCGCCGAGGTCGCCGTTGTCGCGCACCCGCCGGAACGTGCCGTCCTCGATGTGGCGGAGCCGGGTCAGCGCGTCCAGCGGATCGTCGGTGGGGAGCGGCAGCACGTGCAGATCGCCTTCCCGGATGAGCACCGCGCTCTCGCCCCCGAGCGGCCGCTGGTAGGCGCCCGTGAAACGCATGAGGGTCTCCCGGTCCGCCGCGGCGCCGCCCGAGGAGCCGTCGGCGGTCCCGTCGGCGGGCGTGCCGCCGTCGGGCTTCCCGGCCGCTTTGCGCAGGGCGGGCGCGACGATGTCGTAGGCGGTCTGCGCGAACCGGCGGGAGTTCACGCCCTGGCCGTTGGCCATGAACGCCGTGGCCACCTTGTCCTGCGGGCGCAGCAGCAGGTGGCTGCGATAGCCCGGGCAGGAGCCGCCGTGGCCCGCGAAGGTATCGCCGTCCGACTGCCACACCGAGAAGCCCAGCCCGTAGGTGGTGTCGCCGTCGGGCTCGAGCCAGTGCACCCGGTGCATCTCGCGCAGCGTGTTGCGGTCGAGCAGCGCGTCGTCTCCCGCGAGCACGCGGAACTGCCACGAGGCGAAGCGCCCCAGGTCCTCCACCGTGGATATGAACCCGGCCGCGGGGCTGATGCCGCGCACCCGATAGTCGGGCACGGGCTGGCGCTTGCCGTCCCGCCCGCGCGCGGTGTAGCCGCTCGCCAGCCGGTTGTCCCGGAAGCGGTCCTCGTGGTCAGTGAAGGTGCTCGTCATCCCCAGCGGGTCCAGGATGTTCGCGCGGATGTAGTCGTCGTAGGGCTGCCCGGACGCCGCCGCCACGATCTCGCCGGCCAGGGTGAGTCCCAGGTTGGAGTACTGGTAGTAGGTGCGCGGGGGGTAGAGCATCGACTGGGTGGGCAGCGTGCCGACGATCTGCTCGTGGGTCGGGAAGGGATAGTCGGGGCCGGTCCAGTACGGCGCGCCCGCCTCGCGCGGGAGCCCCGAGGTATGGGTGAGCAGCCCTTCGACGGTGACCGCGCCCGCCGCCGGGTCGTCGTCCTGGATGTCGAACCAGTCCAGATGCTTCGCCACCGGATCGTCGAGGTCCACCTTGCCCTGGTCGCGCAACTGCAGCACGCCGACCGCGGTGAAGAGCTTGGAGATCGAGCAGATGGAGTACATCGTCGACGGGGTCGCCCGCTCCTCCCGCTCCACGTGCGCATACCCGTAGCCCTTCGCCCACACGAGCTCCTGATCGTGCACCACCGAGAGGGAGGCGCCGGGGATGCCGCCGTAGGCCTGCGCCGCATCCATCCAGACGTCCAGAAGGTGCAGGGCTTCGGCGACGCCCGGATCCCCGGTGATCGATTGCTGCGCGCGCAGCGACGGCGCGGCGAGCAGGAAGAGCGCAAGCGCGGCGGCGCCGGCGCGGATACGGGACGCCGGCCGAAGCGGAATGGGCGTTGTCTTCATCAGCGTAGTGTACCGATGGGCCGCGGGCAGGTCCATGAGATGGCCGGGATGGTTGTTGCCGCGCTGCGAGTCGTGGCATGGTGGTAGTAGTGACTGCCGTCGCGTCGTTCGAGATCGAGTACCGGCGATACCTCGATCCGGCCGGTCGTCCGGAACGGCCGCTGCCCGCCTTCGCCCGCGACCGTGACGCGCTCGTGTCGCTGTATCGCGCGATGGTGCTGACGCGCGCCTTCGACGCGAAGGCGATCGCCCTGCAGCGCACCGGCCGGCTCGGCACGTACCCGTCCTGCCTGGGCCAAGAGGCGGTGGCGGTGGGGCTCGGGGCGGCCATGGCCGCGGACGACGTGCTGCTGCCCTACGCGCGGGAGCAGGGCGCGCAGTTCCTCCGCGGGGTCACGCCGACCGAGTTGTTCCTCTACTGGGGCGGCGACGAGCGGGGCAGCGACTTCGGCCGCGCCCGCGAAGACTTCCCGATCTGCGTGCCGGTCGCCAGCCACGCCCCGCACGCCGTCGGGGTCGCCCTCGCGTTTCAGCTTCGGAACGAGCGCCGGGCCGCGGTCTGCGTGGCGGGCGACGGCGCCACCTCGAAGGGCGACTACTACGAGGCGCTGAACGTCGCGGGCGCCTGGCGGCTGCCGGTGGTGTTCGTCGTGACCAACAACCAGTGGGCCATCTCGCTGCCGCGTTCGGCCCAGACGGCGGCGGCCACGCTGGCCCAGAAGGCGATCGCCGCCGGGTTCGCCGGCGAGCAAGTCGACGGGAACGACGTCGTCGCCGTGCGCGACGCCGTGCACCGCGCGCTGTCGCACGCCCGCGACGGCGCCGGTCCGCACCTGATCGAGGCGATCACCTACCGGCTGTCCGACCACACCACGGCGGACAACGCGAGCCGCTACCGCGACGACGAGTCGGTCGGAGGCCATTGGCGGGAGGACCCGATCGCGCGGCTGCGCGTTCACCTGACCGCCGCGCACGGCTGGTCGAAGGACGAGGAGGAAGCGACGCTGGCGTCGTGCGCCGCCGAGGTGGATCGCGCCGCGGAGGAGTACCTGGCGACGCCGCCCCAGCCGCCCGAGGCGGTCTTCGACTACATGTACGAGCGGCTCCCGGCCGACCTGGCCGAGCAGCGCGCGGCGGCCGCCGAGGCGCGGGCGGCGGCGGCGCGATCCGACGATGGCTGAGCGGGTCGAGCGGACGATGGTGCAGGCGCTCAACGCCGCGCTCGCGCGGGCGCTGGCGGAGGACGAGCGCGTGCTCGTGCTCGGCGAGGACGTTGGGATCGACGGCGGCGTCTTCCGGGTGACCGACGGCCTGCTGGATCGCTTCGGGGCCGGCCGCGTGCGGGACACGCCGCTCGCCGAGACCGCCATCGCGGGGTTGTCGGTGGGCGTCGCGGCGCAGGGGTTTCGGCCGGTCGCCGAGATCCAGTTCATGGGGTTCATCCAATCCACGGTCGACCAGCTCGTCTGCCACGCGTCGCGGCTGCGGTGGCGCACGCGGGGGCGGCTGACCTGCCCGCTGGTGGTTCGCGCGCCGTACGGCGGCGGCATTCATGCCATCGAGCACCATTCCGAGAGCACCGAGGCGATGTTCGCCCACGTCCCGGGCCTGCGCGTCGTCATCCCGTCGTCGCCCGCCCGCGCGTACGGGCTGCTGCTTGCGGCGATCCGCGATCCGGACCCCGTGCTCTTCCTCGAGCCGAAGCGGATCTACCGCGCGTCCAGGGAAGGGGTGCCGGACGACGGCGCGGCCGCGCCCCTCGATTCCTGCTTCCAGCTTCGCGACGGGGACGACCTGACGCTGGTGACCTGGGGCGCCATGATCGTGGAGACGCTGGCCGCCGCCGACCGGTTGGCGACCGAAGGCGTGACCGCCGACGTGCTCGACGTCGCCACGCTGTCGCCGCTCGACATGGGGACGATTCTGCGCTCGGTGGAGAAGACGGGTCGCTGCGTCATCGTCCACGAGGCGCCGTTGACCGCCGGTTTCGGCGCAGAGATCGCCGCGCGGCTGGCCGAGCACGGACTGCTGTCGCTGCGGGCGCCGGTCAGGCGGGTCACCGGCTACGACACCGTGCCGCCCCTGCCGCGCCTGGAGCACCTCTACCTGCCGTCGACCGGACGCGTGCTGGCGGCGGCGCGGGAAACACTCGCATTCTCTTGATCGAGGGAGTCTGGGGTTGGGTGGAAACACGACGGACACGTTCACGCTTCCCGACCTCGGCGAGGGACTGCAGGAAGCGGAGATCGTCTCGTGGCACGTGACGGAGGGCGACCACGTGGTCACGGATCAGCCGCTCGTGGCGGTCGAGACGGACAAGGCCGTGGTCGAGATCCCGTCGCCGCGGTCGGCGCGCGTCGTCAGGCTGCACGGCGCCACGGGCGGCCGGGTCGCGGTGGGCGAGCCGCTGGTGGAGTTCGAGTCCGCCGACGCGCAGGCGGACGCGGGGACCGTCGTCGGGACCATCGACGCGACCGCGCCCGCCGAGACGTCGCGCGCCGCCGCGCCTCGGGCCGCCGGTGGGAGGATGACGCCGGCCGTACGCGCGCTGGCCCGCAAGCTGGGCATCGATCCGGCGCTGGTGCAGGGGACCGGACCGGCGGGTGCGATCACGACGGCGGACGTGGAGCGCGCGGCCCAGGCGTTCGCTGCGGCGGCGCCCGCCGAGCCGCTACGCGGCCCCCGGCGCGCGATGGCCGAGCGGATGGCGAAGGCCCACGCCGAGGTCGTGCCGGCAACGGTGACCGACCAGGCCGACGTCGAGGCGTGGCCGGCGGGGGCGGACGTGACCCTGCGCCTGATCCGCGCGGTGGCCGCCGGCTGCGCCGCCGCGCCGGCCCTGAATGCCTGGTTCGAGCCGGAGACGATGTCGCGCCGGTTGCACGAGCGGATCGATCTCGGCATCGCCGTGGATCTGGACGACGACGGCCTGTTCGTCCCGGTGCTCCGCGACGTCGGCCGGCGAAATGCGGTGGCGCTGAAACGCGGCCTCGAACGGCTCAAGGCGGACGTTCGGCAGCGCACGATCCCGCTCGGCGAGCTGCGCGGACAGACGATCACCCTGTCGAACTTCGGGACCGTCGGCGGGCAGCACGCCGAGCTGGTGGTGGTGCCGCCGCAGGTCGCCATACTCGGCGTGGGCCGGATGACGGAGCAGGTCGTCGCCACGGATGGCGCGCCGGCCGTCCACCGCGTGCTTCCGCTGTCGCTGACCTTCGATCACCGGGCGGTGACCGGCGCCGAGGCGGCGCGGTTTCTCCGTGCCGTGGTCGAAGAGCTCGAAGGGGCGGAGCCGTCGGCAGCGTCGCGACTTCGAGACCCGTGAGCCGCGAGGCGCTCCCGCGTCGGGTTACGAGTTGGAATCCTGTCGCACCCTCTTCAGTCGCACGGCCGGCAGCTTCTTCAGGCGTTGACTCTGCGGATCGACTTCCACCCCCACGGACTCCAGCGCCGTCACCCCGAGCAGCGGCTCGGCGTCGGCGTCGCCGAAGATGATGAGGCCGGCGGTCAGCTCTCCCATGAACTCGATCCGTGCGCCCGCGACGTCCATGCTGACTTCGCTGCCGTCGGCCAGCTCGTAGACGCGCTGTCCCTCCGGTCGGATGCCGATCGCTTCCAATCGGGATCGCGGCACGAGCGAGTCGATGGCGCCCGTGTCTACGAGGAAGCTGCCCTCCCAGCTCCGGGTTGGGTCGGCCGGGTTTCGCACCGTGACATCGACGTGAGTGACACCCATGGCGACGTTTACAACTATACCGCGAAACGTTGCACGGTCGATGCGCGACCTCCTGCTTCGCTGGGCCGGTGGTCGAGAACCCTTGACATGCGGGCACTCTTGGGGTGTACCTGAACCGTACTGAAATGGAGCACCGTCGCGGCGGTTGCCGGTCGATCGGGGACGGGCAGCGACGAGACGACGTGTCCGCTTGGGGGCTGCCATGACTCTCCACTGCCGCATCGTCTCGGTGGCCGCGGGTCTGTCACTGCTGGCCGTGCCGGCGCAGGCGCAGTGGCGGCAGTGCGCCGACGGACTCGAAGCGCTCCGGGCGGCCGCCGCGGAAGCGAACGGGACGAGCGGCGCCATCGCCTCGCTGGAGGCTGCGCTGGTCGAGAACCGGGACGACCACACGCGCTGCATGCAGGATCTCGAGGTGTTCCGGATCGATCGCGAAACCAGCCCGATCCGTGAAGCCGTGCTGCGGGACGGGTGCAACCAGCAGGTGCAGACCTACCGGACGACCGAGCGGCGGCTGACCTCGGAGGTGGAGCGAGCCGGCTCGGTCTTCCGCGCGCTGGCTGCGGCCGTGCAGGCCGTAGAGCTGAGCTGTCAGTACCCGCTCGCGGCCTATGCGCCGGCAGAGCCGCCGGTCGGGTCCGCGAGCCCGGCTTGCGAGCGCTTCCTCGGTAGCCGGCCGGGGGTGCCGATCGAGTCGTTGCGCGTGCTCTGCACCGCGGAGATGTCCGCCGAGGAGTGCGCAGCTTGCCTCGGCGAGCCACGGAACTAGCCCGACAATCCTGCCGCAGTGCAACCGCAGGCAGCGGTCGCACTGCGGACTCCGATTGCCGCCCAACCGGGCCTGCGACGGTGCTTCGCCCGCGCCGTCAGCGAACCGTGATCGCGACGTCGTGCTCGGTGGTCAGCAGGTTGTCGTTGGCCTCCGCCCTGAGCACGTAGTCGCCGGGGACGGTGAACGTCGCCTGCACGACCGCCTGCCCGTCCTCTACCGCGACGGTCGCGGCCGGATCGAACGACACGTTGGCGGGGCCCCGCCAGACGATCCACGACACCCGCAGGCCGCGGACGCGCGGTTCCTGCCGGCCCGTGCCGCGGCGATCCGGGACGGACGGGACGTTGCGCGGCGGTTCCGGATCGTCGGGATCGGGCTGCAGCGTCGGGGGATCGTTGTTGCCCGGCGCGCGATCGGCGGGGTCGATGTCGCGGACGACCGGCAGCCCGTCATCCGTCACCCGCGCGCTCAACGTCACCTCGCTCTGCACGGTGGCTTCCGGCAGCGTGTCGACCGCGATGGCCGGGGCCCGGTTTCTCGCCGCCTCCTCGCTGAGCCGCCGGCCGCCGGCCGAGCGGGCGGCCGTCTGCCACGTCGCTTCGAGCCAGCCGATTGCCCGCAGCGTCTGACCCTGCGTGGTGAGGTTCCAGACCAGGCGCCGGTCCCCGAAGTCGCTCGGCACGCGGACGCTGAACACCCGGCGCTGGGCGCGCGGGTGGAAGAACGTCGGCTGGCCGGAGTCCAACTCGCCGGGATCGAAGTGGTTGTCCGGTCCGACCGGGACGTGGACCTCCTCGACGAAGTTGCGGTTGAAGTACCCGAAGTGCATGGTGAAGCTGCCGTCGGGGTTTCTCGACCAGCCCTCGAAGACCGGCTGCACCGTCTGGCCCGTGCTGTACTTCAGGTTGTAGGCCGTCGGCTGGGCGTCCGCGGCAGGCGGCGCGGCGAGCAGGAGGAAGCCGAGCGGAACCGCTGTCAGAAGCCGTCGGACGTTCATCGACATGCCATACCTTTCCCGCTGGCGATTTCCGCCTGCGACCGCCGCCTCCGGGGGAGGCCGTGGTGAAGCCGGTTCGGCACGGCGCGCGGCGCGGCGCCCGCGTGCCGGGGACCGAGCTCCGCCGGGCCGCCGCCCGGCAGCGCTCGCGCCGACTCCCCGCGCCCGGACTACCGATGTGCGACTCAATCGTCGTCGTTGTCGGTCGCCGCCTGCCGTCGCGCCTTGCGTGCCGACAGCTCCTGCTCGTACTCCTCCTGCGTCAGGTCGTACCAGCCGATCCACGCGAAGCCCATCTCGTCGATCGTGCGCCCGCCGTTGCCGGTCCAGTTGGTCGGATCCGGATTGGCGCGGTTGGACTCCGTGTTGTCGTGCCAGCTTATGGTGTGCAGGATGGTGCCCGCCGGCACCAGCGGGGCGGCATCGTCCGTGTAGTTGTAGACGAGGTGCCAGTTGTAGTCGAAGTTGGCGCAACTGACGACCTCGCTCGTGATCGGCGTGGTCGGATAGATCAGCTCCAGGCACTGGTACCTGCCGAGGATGTGCATGTGCGGCTGGAACGCCGTGAGCTTCGCCGGGTACTTCAGCCGCTCGTAACCGTCCTGGCGAACGACCGCGCCGGCCGGGATGTCGAGGTCGGTGTTGTGTCGGGCGAGCTGCTTCGACCAGCGGATGTACTTGGGCACCTCGCCTTCGGGATGAAACACGATGCCGAGCTCGATCCCGGCCTCCACCGGCTCGCCGATGGAGTGCAGGTGATAGCTGGCGCGCGCCTTCCTGTCCGCCGGCAAGAGCTTGCCGGAGTCTTCCGGGTAGATCTCGGCGCCCTTGCCCGAGGCGTACTCCACCAGGAACACGCCCTGGTCCTGCGTGCCGTCGTTCGCCAGGTCGTCGTAGTCGTGGTCCACGGCGTAGGACAGCGCGTGATGGACGACCTTCCGCGACTGCTCGTCCACGGGCCGCGTCTGGATCGCCTTGATGTAGCGATCCTCCTCCAGGCCGAACGGGGCGTAGAGCGAGCCGAACAGGTCGGGTCCTTCCGCCGGCACCAGGTAGTCCGGATAGCGCACGACCAGATCCGGCTCGCCGATCTGCCACTCGGACCAGTCCGGGAACTCGGGCATCTCCGGCAGGTCGGCCGGGTTGCCCATCGGCGCCCCCGCGTCCACCCAGGCCGCGATCGTGGCGATCTGCTCGTCTTGCAGCGAGATGTCTTCCTTGAACTCCTGGATGCCGATGTTCTTGTCGATGTGCCAGGGCGGCATCTCCCGCGCGACCACGCGGTTCCTGATCGACCGGGCCCAGGGCCGCACCTCGGCGTAGGTCGTCAGCGCCATCGGCGCCATCTCGCCGGCCCGGTGGCAGACCACGCACGAGTCGTAGAGGATAGGGGCGACATCCCTGGTGAACGTGATCTCGTCCGCCGCGCCGCCCTGCGCCGCCGCCGCGCCGGGCATCATCGCCAGCGCCACGATCCCGGCCGCGAAGACCGCGCCCGAAGATGCCGTCCACCGCCGCCGGGCTGCTCTTCCGTCTCTCATGGTTCCGCCCTCTTCCAACTGCCGGTTACTGGTCCGTGGCGCTCTGCTGCGCCGGCCACGCCTCGTCGATCGGCATCGAGTCGTTCGCCGTAATCTTCACGTGCGCGCAGTGGTGGTAGCTGTAGGCGCCCGGGTTGCTGCATGCCAAGGCTCTCTTGTCGACAGGTGAACTCGGGGTTCAACGGCAACGGCTCACACTATCACCTTGCCGCGGGGCGTTCAACGGGATCCCGCGGTTGCATCGCGGGGCTGCATGTGCTGGAGTTGACGAGCGACGCGAGCGAGCGGTCGCACCACTCGGCACGTGTCTCGGAGTTCTGGCGAGGGAGGCACCGATGCAGCGGAGACATCAGGCGTGGATGGCGGCGTTCGTAGTCGCGTGCGGCATCGCGTTCGGCCTTGGCCACAGTGCGCTCGACGGCGCCACGACGCAGGAAGAGGCGCCGGGGGCCATGCTCCAGGTGGACCCGTTCTGGCCGCAGCCGCTGCCCGACAAGTGGCTGCTCGGGCATGTCATCGGCGTGGCGGTCGACTCGCGCGACCACATCTGGGTGCTGCACCGGCCCCGGTCGCTGACCGAGAGCGAGCGCGGCGCCGCGGCCGATCCACCGACCTCGGAGTGCTGCGTGCCCGCCCCGGCGGTGATCGAGTTCGACCAGGAAGGTGACGTCGTGCAGGCCTGGGGCGGACCGGGCGACGGCTACGAGTGGCCCAACGAGGAGCACGGCCTCTTCGTCGACCACCTGGACAACGTCTGGGTCGGCGGCAACGGCAACGGCGACGGGCAGGTCTTGAAGTTCTCCCGCGACGGCACGTTCCTGCTGCAGATCGGCAGCGCCGGCCCGCTCAGCGGCAGCCACGACACGACGCGGCTGGGCCGCGCGGCCGACATCGGGGTCGACCCCGAGGCCAACGAGGTCTACGTGGCCGACGGCTACGGCAACCGCCGCGTCATCGTCTTCGACGCCGACACGGGCGAGTACAAGCGGCACTGGGGTGCGTACGGCCGGCCGCCGGTGGACGGCGAGCTCGCGTCCTACGACCAGCAGGCGGACCCGTCGCCCATCTTCGGCGACACGGTCCACTGCGTGCAGCTATCCGACGAGGGGCTCGTCTACGTCTGCGACCGGATGAACCACCGGCTCCAGATCTTCGAGAAGGACGGCACGTTCGTCCGCGAGGGGTTCATCGGCAAGGAGACGGCCGGCGCCTCGACGTGGGACATCGCCTTCTCGCCCGACCCCGACCAGACGTACATCTACAACGCCGACGGCGGCAACCACCTGCTCTGGACCGTGCGGCACTCCTCGCTGGAGACGCTCGGGACCACCGGCCGCCGCGGGCGGATGGCGGGCCAGTTCGAGGCGACGCACTCGGTGGCGGTCGACTCGCACGGGAACGTGTACGTCGGCGAGACGCTGAACGGCCGCCGCGTGCAGAAGTTCACGCCGGCGGGGATGTGACGGAGGGGAGAGTCGACCGATGCATGCGTTCACGAGACCGCCGTTCGTTCTGATACTCGGCACCGTCCTCTGTTTGGCGGTCACGCCGTTCCCGGCGAGCGCATCGCCCGCCTCCGGCGCACCCGGCACGCAGTCCTCGCTCCCCGCGGACGTCAACGCGGAGTCCCGCAACCGGCTCTCGACGCCCGCACCGGACCCCGCCGGCGGCCCAGCCGCCGCGGCTGCCGCGATACGCGGCGCGGGAACGGGCTTGAATGCCCGCTGGGAATCCCCGGTCGGCCGTCCCCTGCTGGAGCTCGCCATCCTGATCACCGCGCGCGAGCACGACGCGCCCTTCGAGTGGTCGCTGCACGAGATGGAGGCGGTGGCGGTGGGCCTCGACCCGGACGTCATCGACGTCGTGCGCAACCGTGAAAGCCTGTCCGGGCTCGGCGACCGGGATGCGGTTATCATCCAGGCGGGCCGCGAGATCTACGGCGAGCACCACCTCAGCGCGGAGACCTACCGGCGCGCCGTCGATCTGTTCGGCGAGGCCAACTTCGTCGACGTCGTCGACCTGATGGCGCGCTACGCCGGCACCGCGGGGCGGCTGGCCGCGTTCAACCAGCACATGCCGCCCGGCTGGCCGCAGTTCCTGCCGTTGCCGTTCACGCAGCCGGACGACGTGGATCCGCAGTCGCAGAGCCGCCTGCCGCTGCTGCCCGCCCCGGCCCAGACGCTGCGTTCCACCCCCAGCCTCTACGGCCGGACGCTCTCTCCGCAGGGGACGGGACCGGGACAGATTCGCGGCCACGGCGCGGGGCGCGAGTCGCTGGAGGCGAACGTGGCGCGTCCGCTGCTCGATCTGGCGATCCTGGTCACCGCCCGCGCGTACGACGACCAGTACACGTGGACCCTCACCGAGCCCGCCGCGGTCGAGAACGGCCTCGACCCCGCTGTCGTCGAGGTCGTGCGCAGCGGCGGATCGATCGCGGGACTCGGAGACAAGGAGGCGGCGCTCATCGACTTCGGCCGCCAGCTCTTCGGTCCGCACACCGTGACCCCGGAGACCTACGCCAGCGCCCTGGAGGCGGTCGGTGGCTCGACCAACCTGGTCGACCTAGTGGACCTGATGGCGCAGCACGTCTCCGATGCCGTCCTGCTGATCGCGTTCGACCAGCACCTGCCGGCGGGGGTGGAGGCGCTGCTGCCGATGCCGTAGCGTGGGGAGGGCTCGCGGCGCCCTCCGTCAATCCGTCACTCGTCGGCGCAACGTCAGCCGCAGATAGTCCTCGGTCGCCTCGAACTCGGGGTCGAGGCCGTTGTGCGCCCGCATCGACGGAATGATCTTGTTGCGGACGCCCATGCCGCGCGCGTCGGAGTAGCGGTAGTCGCGCAGTGTCTCGGAGATGAGCAGATTGCGGGGCACGCGCTGGCCGGCAATCATCTTTTCGATGGTCATGCCGTTCTGCAGCGCACCGGGGCTGGTGATCTCGATCCGGTCCTTGTAGCGGATCACCTCGATTTCCTCGTACCGTGTCCAGTCCCGATGCGTCAGCGCGTTGACGATGCCCTCGCGAAGCGCGTCCAGCGGGTAGTGCCAGCGCCGTTCCCGGCGCAGGGACTCGTCCACGTCGTGGGCCTCCTCGGACACGAACGGGCGCATCGCATCGGCAAGACGTTCGATGAGACCCTTCTCCACTCGCTCACGGCCTCCCGACAGTACGCGCCAGAGATCGACGAGCGGCCCTTCGAGCACCTGGTCGTCGAGGGCGTCGTAGGCTTTTGCGGCGCCCTTGAAGCAGATCCAGCGGACGCCGGCATGGCGCAGCAGACGGCGAGGCCGATACCCGAACAGGACGAGCCCGGCGATCGTGCACACGGGCGGTCCGTCTTCCCGCTCGACCATGAATCCGAGCGCGCACAGCCGCGCATGCCACGCTTCGTCCGTCGCCGGCGCGTTCCGATCGCCGACGATGGCGGTGAGGTAGTCCGCCAGCCGGTCCCGGCTCAGGTCGCGCAGGCCGCTGCCGGAGACCGGCAACAGCTCGGTATGAATCAGTCCACCGACCGCGAACAGACGCGCCTGCTGCTCGCGGGACGCCAGGCGCGACGTGCTGCCGACGCGGACGTAGATGTCCTCCCGGCCGCGATACCGGACGACGTACGGCTTGGTTGCGCCCTGCGTCACGGTGATGACGGCAACGCGCCGTTCATCGTCGACCGGAACCTCCTCGTAGAACGGCAGGATCATGGGGTGGACGATCTGCCCGAAGACAGAGTCCATCACCCACCGTTCGAGATGCTCGCGCCGGATGCCGGTTACGGCGCCGTCGTCTTCCACGCCGAGCAGGATGCGGCCACCCTGGAAGTTGGCCAGGGCCGCCACTTCCTTGGCGAGTTGCTCCGGACGAACGTCGTCCCGCTTGAACTCCAGCCCGGAGTTCTCGCCGCCGGCGATCAGTTCGAGGAGATTCGAGCGTTTCATGGTTCCCGGTCCGCCGCGCTGCGAACCGGATTATCGGCCGGTCGTTGCACGTGCTTCAAGGCGCTCGACGAGGCAGCGCGAGCCGACGACGGGTGAGATTCGGGTGCGCGAGCGAAGCGGGTAGCAGGGGAGGAAAGAAACGAACGGCGGCGCCGGGCCATCCGGTACCGCCGTTTTCGAGAACGGCCGCCGGGAGTCTGCGCCGTAGAACGACACAGGCTCCCGGTGACGATGGGTCTACGCCACGACGCCGTCGACGATCTTCCCGTGGACGTCCGTCAGCCGGAAGTTCCGGCCCTGGTACGGGTAGGTCAGCCGCGTGTGGTCGATGCCGAGCAGGTGCAGCATCGTGGCGTGCAGATCGTGGATGTGCACCGGGTCCTTGACGATGTTGAAGGCGAAGTCGTCGGTCTCGCCGTAGGTCGTGCCCGCCTTGGACCCGCCGCCCGCCATCCAGATGGTGAACGCGCGCGGATGGTGGTCGCGGCCGTAGGTCTCCTCGGTGAGGCGGCCCTGGCAGAAGACGGTGCGCCCGAACTCGCCGCCCCAGACGACCAGCGTGTCGTCCAGCATCCCGCGCTCCTTCAGGTCCTGGATCAGCGCCGCCTGCGGCTGGTCGACGTCCTTGGCCTGGGTCTCGATCCGCCGCGGGAGCTGGGTGTGCATGTCCCAACCCCGGTGGAAGACCTCGACGAAGCGCACGTCGCGCTCCGCCAAGCGCCGGGCGAGCAGGCAGTTGGCCGCGAAGGTCCCCGGCGTCCTCGAGTCGGGCCCGTAGCGTTCGAAGGTCGACTCCGGCTCGTCCGAGAGGTCGGTCAGCTCCGGCACGGAGGCCTGCATGCGGTAGGCCATCTCGTACTGGGAGATGCGCGTGGCCGTCTCCGGATCGCCGAACTCCTCCTGGTCCTGCCGGTTGAGCTTGCCCAGTGCGTCGAGGAAGCGGCGCCGCGCACTGCGGTCGACGCCCGCGGGATTCGACAGGTACAGGACCGGATCGCCGGTGGAGAGGAACTTGACCCCCTGGTACTCGGAGGGCAGGAACCCGTTGCCCCACAGCCGGTCGTACACCTGGTTGCCGCCGCGGCTCGAGACCATGACGACGAAGGTGGGCAGGTCCTGGTTCATGCTGCCGAGGCCGTACGACAGCCACGCGCCGACGCTGGGCCGGCCCGCCAACGGGTTGCCGGTCTGCAGGAAGGTCATGCCCGGGTCGTGGTTGATCGCCTCGGTGTGCATCGTCTTGATGAAGCAGAGCTCATCGGCCACCTTGGCGGTATGCGGCATCAGCTCGCTGATCCACGCCCCCGACTCGCCGTGCCGGGCGAACTTGAACTTGGACGGGACGATGGGGAAGCCCGCCTGCGACGCCGTCATCGGCGTCAGGCGCTGGCCCTGCCGCACCGAATCGGGCAGGTCCGTGCCGTACAGATCGGCCAGCTTCGGCTTGTAGTCCCACAGCTCGTGCTGCGACGGCGCGCCGCCCTGGAACAGGTAGATGACGCGCTTGGCCTTGGGCGCGAAGTGGGGCAACCCCGGCAGCCCGCCGACCGCCTCGGCGGGGGCGCCGGCCCCCATCGCGAGCAGGTCGTCGCGGAACAGCGTCGCGACCGCGGCCGCACCGAGCCCGGTGCTCGATCGCTTGAGAAACCGCCGGCGAGAGAGCAGCGTCTGCATGTCGGTTTGCGGTTTCATCGGTCTAGTCCTTTGTGATCGTCCGGTCGAGGTTCAGGATCATGCTGGCCACCATCTGGTAGGAAGCCAGCTCCGCAACGTCCAGCGTCTCGTCGCGGGGCGTCGCGCCCACGTCGACGAACTCCAGCGCCGCCGACCGATCGGCCTGGTACTCGCCCAGGAAGTCGTCGAAGGTCTCGCGCAGGACCGCCCTGGCGTCCGGCGAAGGCCGATGCCCCGTCGACAGGCGGTAGGCGTAGGCGATCCGCTCGTCCGGCGTCGCGCCGCCCTCGACGATCATCCGCTCGCCCAGCCTGCGCGCCGCCTCCACGTAGGTGACGTCGTTCATCAGGTTCAGGGCCTGCAGCGGGGTATTCGTCCGGCTGAGGCGGACGACGCAGGTCTCGCGCGTCGAGGAATCGAACGCCAGCATCGACGGCGGCGCGAGCGTCCGCTTCCAGTAGGTGTACAGGCTGCGGCGGTACAGGTCGTCGCCCGTGGACTGCCGGTACTCCTGGCTGCTCTGCTCTTCCCACAGGCCCTCGGGCTGGTACGGCCTGACCGACGGTCCGCCGAGCCGGGGGGCGAGCAGATCGGCGATCGAGAGCGCTTGGTCGCGGACCATGTGCGCCGTCATGCGCTGGCGCGGTCCGCGCGCCAGGAGGCGGTTCTCCGGGTCCTCCTCGATCGCCTCCGGCGTCAGATTCGACGCCTGGCGGTAGGTGGAGCTGGTCACGATGGCCCGCTGCAGCGCCTTGACGTCCCAGCCGGAGTCGATGAAGGTCGTCGCCAGCCAGTCGAGCAGCTCGGGATGGCTGGGGTACTCCCCCTGCAGCCCGAAGTTCTCCGACGTCTTGACCAGACCGGTCCCGAAGTACATCTGCCAGAAGCGGTTCACGGCCACGCGGGCGGTGAGCGGGTGGTCGGGCTGGACGAGCCACTGGGCGAACCCCAGTCGGTCGTTCGACGCATCGTCCGGCATCGGCGGCAGCACCGCCGGCACGCCGGGATCCACCCGCTCGCCCGGCACGTCGTAGGCGCCGCGGATCAGCCGGAAGGTGTCGCGCCGGGGCTCCATCTCTTCCATCACCATGACGGTGGGGAAGCTGTCCCAGAGCGCCGCGCGCTCGCGCTCGAGGTCCTTGACGTTCTGCCACGCGTCCCGCACCTCCGGCGCCGCGTACTGGTCGAGGAAGGCGAGCCGCAGCTTCTCGGCCTGCCCGGCCGTCCGGCCGGCCGGCGCGATGCGGGCGATCTCGGTCAGCGTCTCGCCGGTCGCCACGACGGCCGCCTGCTCCGGCGTCAGGGCCTCCATGTAGATGCGGACGTCATCGATCATCCCCTGGAACCGGGGCCTCGAATCGGTGGCGCCGGAGTTCTCCGGCGGGCTTCCGCTGGCCCCGATGCGCAGCGGCTCGCGCGTCCGCATCGGGTTGTTGATGCCGTCGAGGAGCGGGTTGATCTCCCGCGACTCGCCGTTGACGTAGATCCGGAAGCTCTCCGGCACGCGCTTGCCGTCGTAGGTCACCAGCACGTGCTGCCATTCGTTGAGCGGCAGCGTGTCCACGGACTCGATCCGCAGCCCGTCGTCGGCGTAGCGCTGCGACAGGTTGACCTGCAGCTTGCCTTCCAGCAGATACAGGCCCCATCCCTGCTCGCCCTGGTCGCCGGCCAGCGCGCGCGAGACGATCACGCCGTCGGCCGCGGTGGGATAGATCCAGACGGCGAGGGTGAACGGCTCGGCGTAGGTGAAGTTCGCGACGTCGCCGGCGTTGATGAACCGCTTGCCGTCGAAGCTCATCGCCTCGCCCACCCGGCCGGGGGCGAAGCGCGGCAGACCGTCCTCCAGCGTCACGTTGATCGGGAACTGGTAGCTCACCGGCGCCCGCGGCGTCCGCAAGTGGGAGGTCACGCCCTGGTGGGGGATCACCGACTCGCCGCTGTAGGCGCCGCCGATGTCGCCGTCGAGCGGGTGATGGACCAGGAGCTTGTCGCGCAGGACCCAGTCGATCGGCCAGGCGCCCGCCAGCGAGCTCTCCCACTCGGCCCGCGCGTCGGCCGCCTCGGTCTCGATGCTCGCGAACTCCTCCCGCGCCTTCTCGAGCGTCTCGTCGAGCTCGGCCAGTCGGGCGAAGTCCGCCTCGGTCGGCGCGGTGACGAGCGGCGGCGAGTTGAAGTACTTGAACGCCTTCGCGCCCAGGCCGCGCAGGTTGCCGCGCTCGGGGATGTTGTTGAAGTAGGCGTAGATCTCGTAGAACTCCTTCTGCGAGATCGGGTCGAACTTGTGGTCGTGGCAGCGCGCGCACCCCAGCGTCAGCCCCATCCACACCGTGCCCGTCGTCGACACGCGGTCGACCACGTTCTCGACCAGGAACTCCTCGGGGACGATGCCCCCCTCGCCGTTCTGGCTGTGGTTGCGGTTGAAGGCGGTGGCGATCCGCTGCTCGAGGGTGGCGTCGGGGAGCATGTCGCCGGCGATCTGCTCGATGGTGAACTGATCGAACGGCATGTTGTCGTTGTAGGCGTCGATCACCCAGTCGCGGTAGCGCCACATCTGGCGCGGGGCGTCGGTCTGATACCCGCTGGAGTCGGCGTAGCGGGCCCCGTCGAGCCACTCGGCGGCCATCCGCTCGCCGTAACCGTCCGATTCGAGCATGCGGTCGACGTGCCGCTCGAAGGCGTCGGGCGAGTCGTCGCTGAGGACGGCGGCGATATCGCCCTCCGTCGGCGGCAGCCCGGTCAGATCGAACGTGACGCGGCGGAGCAGGGTGAGGATGTCGGCCTCGGGAGACGGTTCCCTGCCTTCCCGCTCGAGCCGCGCCTTGACGAAGTTGTCGATCGGGTTGCGGACCCATTCGGCGCCGGCCACCGGCGGCACCGACTGCCGCTCGGGCGGGATGAACGCCCAGTGCGACTGCCACTCGGCGCCCTGATCGATCCACAGCCGCAGGGTCTCGATCTCGCCGGGGTCGAGGGCGTCCTCGTCGGTGCCCGGCATGACGGGCGTGTTCAGGCCCAGCCGGTAGGGCATCCGGACCCGGGCGTCTTCGGCGCTGACCCGGTGGATCAGCAGGCTCTCGTCGGCGTTGCCGGGAGTGATGACCGGCCCGCCGAACTCGCCGCGATCCGAGAAGGGCCCTTCCGCCACGTCCAGCCGCAGGCCGCGCTGCCGCGCCTCCGCGTCCGGCCCGTGGCACGTGAAGCAGTTCTCGGAAAGGATCGGCCGGACCTCGCGGGCGAAGTCGACGGTCCGTTCCGGAATGGCCGGCACGTCCGCGTCGGCCAGCGCCGTCCCCATTTCCGCGCCGCCGTCGATCCACTGGCGGACGAGGTCGATCTGCTCGTCGCTCAGCGACATGCCGGCCGGCGGCATCTTCCTGATCGGGTCCTCGGTGGTCAGCCGCTCGTACAGCGCGCTGGCTTCCGCGTCGCCCGGCACGACGACCCTGTCGAGGAAGTCGTCGGTGTCGAACCGCAGGTCGGCCTGCCGGATGGCTTCGTTGGGCCCGTGGCAGAGCAGGCACGACTCGGCGAGAATCGGCCGGATGTCACGGTGGAACTCGAGCTGCGACGGCTCCTGCGCCACCGCGGTCCCGAGATTTCCGCCGAGCCCGATCGCGAGCACGGCGAGCGGAATCAGAGCGCCGAATCTTGGTTTCCTCATGGACATTCCCTCAAACATCGCATGGTAGGACTCCGGCCGGTCCTGTGCAAGGAAAACCTGCGGATCGGGGGCAGGCCGAGCGGAACGAGAACGGAGCCGCGCTTTCGGGTCGCGGCGAAGCCGATGCATCTCCGGTCGGGCCTCGACCCGTCCCGGATGCACGATCTCGACGCCGCGCTGGAAATCGAAGCCTACAACCCGCTCACCGGCCGGCGGGGGTTGACGTCTTGCCCGCCGCCCTCACCCCGCCGCCGTCTGCCGCAGCGCCGCGATCCGCTGCAGCACCGGCGGGTGCGAGTAGTCGAGGAATACCGCCAGGGGGTGCGGCGTCAGGTTCGACAAGTTGTCGGCCGAGAGCTTCTTGAGCGCCGCGATCAGCGGCTCGCCGCTGCCGGTGGTCTCGGCGGCGAAGCGGTCGGCCTCGAACTCGTTCCGGCGGGAGAAGAGGTTGACGAGGATCGAAAGCACGAGCTCGACCGGCGTGAAGAGCAGGCCGAAGAAGAGCAGGCCGGCGTAGACCGACGGCTCGCTGACGTAGAAGGCCGCGAACAGCCCCTCCTGTCCGAGGAAGAGCGACAGGATCCAGAGCATCGCCCCGAGATGGCCGATGGAGAGCGCCATCCGCTGCCAGATGTGCCGCTTCTTGTAGTGGCCGACCTCGTGGGCCACGACCGCGACCAACTCCGGAACGGTGTAGTCGTCGACCAGCGTGTCGAACAGCCCGATGCGCTTGTTCTTGCCGAAGCCGGTGAAGAAGGCGTTGGCCTTCGACGAGCGGCGCGAGCCGTCGACGACGAAGAGGCCGCGCAGCGGGAAGTCGGCCTTGCGGGCGTAGCCCAGGATGGCGTCGTGCAGGTCGCCGCTGTCGAGCGGGGTGAACTTGTTGAAGAGCGGCATGATCCAGGTGGGCGCGATGAACTGGACGGCCAGCATGAAGACGGTGGCGGCGATCCAGCACCAGAGCCAGGCCAGCGGTCCGGCCCACTCGAAGAAGGCGAGGACGACGGCCAGCAGCAGGCCGCCGAGCAGGGCGGCGAGGACCAGGCTCTTCAGGGTGTCGGCGACGAACGTGCCCACGGTGGTGCGGTTGAAGCCGTAGCGCGCCTCGATGACGAACGTCGAGTACGCCCGGAACGGCAGGCCGAGCAGGATCGAGGCGAGCCCGATCGCGCCGATGTAGAGCAGACCGGTGGCGACCGGGCCGTGGCCGAGCCCGCGCAGCAGGGTGTCGAGCCACGCGAAGCCGCCGGCGAACCAGAACGCGAGGACGACGGCCAGGTCGAACGCCCCGCGGAGCAGTCCGAAGCGGGTGCGCGTCGCGGTGTAGCGCTGCGCCCGGGCGTACTTCTCGTCGTCGAAGACGCCCGCGAACTCGGCCGGTAGGGTCGGGCTGAACGCGCGCACGTTGAGCGCGCCGGACGCGAGATGGAGCAGGTACTCCCCGACGAGCGCGACGAGAATGATGAGAGCGAACGTGTTCATGGGCGTTCTCGGACTCCGAATCCAGGCCGGCGTTCCGGGGCGTTCCGGGTAAGATCCCCCCGCGATGGCTGACTTCCATTATCAACCGATTTTCGAGTTCGGACCGGACGAGACCCCCTACCGGAAGCTGACCTCGGACGGCGTGTCGACGATCCGCGTCGATGGGGCCGAGATGCTGAAGGTCGAGCCCGAGGCGCTGCGCGCGGTGGCGCGCGTCGCGTTCGACGACGTGGCGCACCTGCTGCGGCCCGGCCACCTGGCCCAGCTCCGCAAGGTCATCGACGACCCGGAGTCGTCGCAGAACGACCGCTTCGTGGCGCTCGAGCTGCTGCGCAACGCCTGCATCGCGGCCGACAGGGTTCTGCCGGGGTGTCAGGACACCGGCACTGCCATCGTCATGGGCCACAAGGGAGAGCGCGTCCTGACCTTCGGGGACGACCAAGTGGCGTTGTCGCAGGGGGTCTTCGACGCCTACGAGCAGCGCAACCTGCGCTACTCGCAGATGGCCCCGCTCGACATGTACACGGAGAAGAACACCGGCTCGAACCTGCCGGCGCAGATCGAGATCTACGCCGAGCCGGGCGAGGAGTACGAGCTGCTGTTCATCGCCAAGGGCGGCGGGTCGGCCAACAAGAGCTTCCTCTATCAGGAGACGAAGGCGCTGCTGAATCCGGCCTCGCTGCTCGGCTTCGTCGTGGAGAAGCTGAAGACCATCGGGACGGCGGCGTGTCCGCCTTACCATCTCGCGCTGGTGGTCGGCGGCACCTCGGCCGAGTTCACCCTGAAGACGCTGAAGCTGGCTACGACGAAGTACCTCGATCGGCTGCCGTCGAGCGGCAACGAGCACGGCCGCGCGTTCCGCGATCACGACCTGGAGGCGGAGATCTTCGAGCTCGCGCGGCAGATCGGGGTCGGCGCGCAGTTCGGCGGGAAGTACTTCGCGCACGACGTCCGCGTCGTCCGCCTGCCCCGGCACGGCGCGTCGTGTCCGGTCGGCCTGGGCGTCTCGTGCTCGGCAGACCGGCAGGCCCTGGCGAAGATCACGCGCGACGGAATATTCCTGGAGCAGCTCGAGGAGAACCCGGCCCGTTTCCTGCCCGACGTCACCGAAGGGGAGCTGCCGGGCGACGTCGTCCGCATCGACCTCAATCGGCCGATGCCGGACATCCTCGCCGAGCTGACGAAGTACCCCGTCGCGACGCGGCTGTCGCTGTCGGGGCCGATGATCGTGGCGCGCGACATCGCGCACGCGAAGCTGAAGGAGCGGCTCGACGCAGGCGAGGAGCTTCCCGCCTACGCGCGGGATCACATGGTCTACTACGCCGGCCCGGCCAAGCGGCCGGAGGGCCGCGCGTCGGGGTCGTTCGGTCCGACGACCGCGGGGCGGATGGACTCCTACGTCGATCTCTTCCAGTCGCACGGCGGCAGCATGGTGATGCTGGCCAAGGGGAACCGCTCGGGGCAGGTGACCGAGGCGTGCAAGCGGCACGGCGGCTTCTACCTGGGATCCATCGGCGGGCCGGCGGCGCGGCTCGCCGACCACAGCATCCGGAAGGTCGACGTACTGGAGTACCCCGAGCTGGGGATGGAGGCGATCTGGAAGATCGAGGTCGAGGACTTCCCGGCGTTCATCGTCGTCGACGACAAGGGGAACGACTTCTTCGCCCGGTTGCTGGCCGCGAAGCCGGCCACGTTGATCCGCCGGGAGACCGCGCCCTGGAAGTCTGCGCCGTAGAACGGCGTAGACTTCTGGTCAGGCCCGGTTGGGCGGCAATCGGAGCCGGCGGCGACTTGCCGCGCCGGCGCGGTTCGATCCATCCTGGAAGGTCGGACGGTCGCCGGCTTCGCCATCCACGGCAGCCGGAGGTCTCCGGCGCACCCGAACAACCTCGGCAACGGACGGACGGCGGTTCGAACCACTCAAGGAGGACAGGCATGCGTTCGGTATTGAAGATTGTGGGCATCGCCGCGGTGGTCGCGGTGGCAGGCATCATCGTGAACGAGGCCGCGGCGCAGAGCCGCCCGCTCAGCACCCGCGGCCACACGGCGACGCAGATCGGCGGGAGCTACAACGAAGAGGGCCGCTACGAGGGCGGCTACTGGATCGACATCCACTACGGTCGTCCGATCCTGCGCGGACGGCAGGGCATCTTCGGCGAGGGCGAGCAGTTCGGTCAGCGCATCTACGCCGGGGCGCCGCTGTGGCGCGTCGGGGCGGACCAGACGACCACCTTCACGACCGAGGTGGATCTGCTCATCGGCGGGCAGCGGCTGAACGCCGGCGAGTACACCATGTTCGCCGACCTCGCGGATCCGACGGCGTGGACGCTGATCTTCAGCACCTGGGGCGTCAAGCAGACCTTCACGGAAGACAACCCGAACGCCCTGTGGGGCGCCTACGGCTACGACGACAGCAAGGACGTCATGCGGACGACGATGTCGGTGGAGACCGTCGACTACTCGATGGATCAGTTGCAGATCGGTTTCGTCGGCATGACCTCCCCCGGCGGCGCGATGTACTTCCTCTGGGACAACCAGTTGGCGAGCGTTCCCGTCCAGCTGGCGAACTAGCGGTCCGCACGGCGCGGCGGACGCCGGCGCAGACGACGTCGACAAGCCGTCCGCGCGGCGGAAGCGGCGCCGATGCCCACCACCACGCCTCGACGACACATCGAACACCGGGCCGGGCGCCGGAGCTGAGGCTTCGGTCCCCGGTCTTCCTTTCCACCCTTCCCGGCGGCCTCCCTGTCGATGACCATGGACCGTCCCCGGTGACGCCGGCGCCTGCGCCCGAGCCGTTCACGCACCGGCAGGTCGTCATCATCCTCTCCGGCCTGATGGCCGGGCTCTTTCTCGCGGCGCTCGATCAGACCATCGTCGCCACGGCGCTCCCGACGATCGTCGGCGAGCTCGGCGGGCTCGACTACTACTCGTGGGTGGTGACCGCCTACCTGCTGTGCACGACGGTCTGCACCCCGCTCTACGGCAAGCTCAGCGACATCTACGGGCGGCGCATCACGTTCCAGGCCGCCATCCTGATCTTCCTGGTCGGATCGATCCTCGCGGGGCTTGCGCCCGACATGCTGACGCTGGTGCTGGCGCGCGGCGTGCAGGGCGTCGGCGCCGGCGGGGTGATGGGCCTGACGTTCGCCGTGATCGGGGACATCGTCTCGCCCCGGCAGCGCGGCCGCTACATCGGCTACCTGGCCGGCGTGTGGATGTTCGCCAGCGTCATCGGACCCTTGCTGGGCGGTTTCATCGTCGACCATACGACCTGGCGCTGGGTGTTCCTCATCAACCTGCCGGTGGGGGGCGCGGCGCTCGCGGTGATCTGGGCCGTGTTGCGGCTCCCGCCGGTCCATCGGCCGGCGCGGATCGACTTTGCCGGCGCGGCGCTGTTGACGGCCGGGGTCAGCCTGCTGCTGCTGGCCCTCGTGAACGTGCAGGAAGGCGTGGCGCAGGCGCGGGATCCGGCGGCCGCCGGGCTGACCGCCGCCGGCGTGCTCCTGGTCGGTCTGTTCATCCGCTGGGAGGCGTACGTCGAGCATCCGCTGCTGCCGTTGCGGCTGTTTCGCAACCGCATCTTCTCGACCGGGTCGGGTCTTGGACTCCTCATCGGCTGCGCGCTGTTCGGGGCCGTCGTCTTCCTGCCTCTGTACCTGCAGGTCGTCGCCGGGCTGTCGGCCACCAACTCCGGCCTGCTGCTGCTGCCGTTGACGGCCGGAGTCCTCGTCGGCTCCGTGGGGTCCGGCCGGCTGACGGTTCAGACCGGGCGCTACCGCATCTACCCGATCGTCGGCAGCGCCTGCGCGGTCGCGGGCATGTTCCTCCTGAGCCGCCTGCACGCCGAGAGTCCTCATCTGGTGGTCTCGGCGTTCATGGTGCTGCTGGGCTTCGGGGTCGGCATGGTCATGCAGGTGTCGCTGCTCGCCGTGCAGAACGCGGCCGAGCACCGGGACCTGGGCATCGCCACCGCGTCGGCGCAGTTCTTCCGATCGATGGGCGGGTCGTTCGGCGTGGCCTTCTTCGGGGCGATCATGAACGCGCGCATCGGGTCCGAGCTGCCGGCGCGGCTGTCCCCGGAGGCGTTCGCGTCGGTCGGCGGCCAGGTCTCCGAGCTGCTGAACAGCCCCGCCGCAATCCGGGCCTTGCCCGCCGACACCGCCGCGGCGGTGACCGGATCGGTCGAGGTCGCCCTCCAGGCGGTGTTCCTCTCGGCCGTGCCGATTCTGGTGCTCGGCTTCGCTCTCTCCTGGTTCCTGCAGGAGATTCCTCTTCGCGAGACGGTCGGCCCGCCGATGGATGGAATCGAGGAAGCCGGCGCGTGAGGCTCCAGTCCGGTGCTGTCCGCTCGCGGACAGCTTTCAGCGGTTGACGGCATGCATGCATGCAGGTAGAGTCGCCATGTCATGCCTTCCACTCAATTGACGCTTCGCAACGTCGATCCCGAGCTCTCGAGACGGCTGCGAGCGATCAGTGAAGAACGGGGTGACAGCGTGAACAGTACGGTGTTGCGCCTGTTGCGCGACGCCGTCGGGTTGAACGCACGCCGTGAACGCCTGCGTCGCTATGCGGGCTGGACGGCCGACGATCTGGAAGAGTTCGATGCCGCGTTGCGAACCCAGCGAGTCATCGACGCACGGTCCTGGGAATGACAGGCGGCGCGAAGATCGTCCTGGACACCAGCGCGTACTCTCGTCTCCGCGGCGGGCATGCCGAAGTGCTCGAGCGGATGGCTGCGGCACGTGTGGTTGTCGTGCCGGTGACCGTGCTCGGGGAGCTCGATGCCGGGTTCGAGCTGGGCCGGCGCGCAATCGAGAACCGACGCGTTCTGGCCGAGTTTCTCGAAGAACCTTTCGTCAACGTGCTCGATGTGACCGTCACGACGGTTCGGCACTATGCGAGGATCTTTGCGGCCCTGCGCCGAGCGGGTACTCCCATCCCCATCAACGACGTGTGGATCGCAGCTGCAACGGTGGAGTGCAACGGGCACCTGCTGACCTTCGACCGCGATTTTTCCCGCATTCCGGATTTCGAGCACACCCTTCTGGCCGCGTCCTGAGCGGAGAGTCGGGCCCCCGCGTGGGGCCAACTCGGGCCGCACGGTTGACAATTGCCGCGGCTCGGCGTAGGTTGCGGGTTTAAAGCTGACACAAGTCCAGGTTCGTGTTTCTTTCGCCTTCGTCGCCTCGCGAAGCGGGTCGGAAGACACGGCGTCCGCGATCTCGCCGGCCTGCATCTCTCCGTCCGTTCGCGTCGGAGCCTCGCCCCCGGTCGTCCGTCATATGCCTCGTTCGTCCGGCACGCTCTTGAGGAGGGGAGGGTGGTGACCATGTCGTGGCTGTTCAAGGTGGCGACCGCAGCGGCGGTCGTGGTGGCGCTGGGCGCCCTGGCACCCCCCGCGAGCCATGCCCAGGCCGTGTCCGACGGGGCATCGGCGCGCGCCTTCGTGAATCAGTACTGCCTCGCCTGCCACAGCGACCGCGGCTTCGAGCGCGGCACGGTGCCGATATCGCTGCAGGGGCTCGACACGGACGATCTCGGCGCCCACGCCGACGACTGGGAACGGGTACTGCGGAAGGTGCGCAGCGGCATGATGCCGCCGCCGACGGCGCGGCGGCCGGACGAAGCCGCGATGCGCAGCCTGGTTAGCTGGCTGGAGACGGAGCTCGACCGCACCGCGGCCGCCAGTCCCCCGCTGGGGCGGCCGATGACGGTGCACCGCCTCAACCGCTCCGAGTACCGCAACGCGGTGCGCGACCTGATCGGGCTCGACGTGGACATCGA
This sequence comes from Acidobacteriota bacterium, assembly GCA_009861545.1. Lineage (NCBI taxonomy): Bacteria > Pseudomonadati > Acidobacteriota > Acidobacteriota bacterium. Next base: position 43,647 of record VXME01000076.1, read on the forward strand.
GGAGCTGCTGCCGCCGGACGACGCCGACGCCGAGGGCTTCGACAACAACGCGGAGGTCCTGACGGTCTCGACGACGCTGATGGAGCGCTACCTGACCGCGGCGCGGCGGATCAGCCAGCTCGCGGTGGGCGACCCGGCGCTGAGCTCGCGGTCCCAGTCCTATCCGGTGGCGCAGCTCGAGGTGCAGGACGACCGCACCAGCGACGATCTGCCGTTCGGGTCGCGCGGCGGCGTGTCGGCGGAGCACTATTTCCCGCTCGACGGGGAGTACGAGTTCAAGGTCGATCTGCACCGCAACTTCTACAACTACATCCGCGGCCTCGGGAACGCGCGCCACCGGCTCGATCTGCGGATCGACAAGGCCCTCGCCAAGACGTTCCTGGTCGGCGGGTCGTTCGAGGGCGAGCGCTGCGCGTGGAGCTACTGCGGCTCCGGCAGCGGCGGCTTCCCGGAGTGGGGCGCGTATTCCGTCCACGCGGACGAGTACCTGCGGTTCCGAATGCCGGTGAAGGCCGGGACGCGGCTGGTCGGCGTGTCGTTCCTGCGGCGGCCGGCGCTGGATGAAGGCGTCCTGCAGCCGCGGCCGAGCCCGGCGACGTTCGGCTGGAGCACCAACGACCGGCAGGACGGCAATCCGGACGTGGCCAGGCTGACCGTCACCGGGCCGTTCAACGGCAACCGGCCGACAGAGACCACGAGCCGCGGCAGGATCTTCTCGTGCCGCCCGGAGAACCCCGGTGCGGAGGCAGGCTGCGCGGAGGAGATCCTCGGCGATCTGGCGCGCCGCGCCTACCGGCGCCCGGTGACGGATAGGGACGTCACGGCGCTGATGAGCTTCTACGAAGCGGGACGGCGTGAGGGCGGCTTCGAGAGTGGGATCCAGGCGGCGCTCGAGTTCCTGCTGACGGACCCCGAGTTCGTGTTCCGCACCGAGCGCGCGCCGGTGGACGCCGAACCGGGGATCGCCTATCCGATCGGCGACCTGGAGCTCGCCTCGCGGCTGTCGTTCTTCCTCTGGGGGAGCATCCCGGACAATGAGCTGCTCGACCTGGCCGTCGAGGGGAGGCTGTCGGAGCCGGACGTGCTGGAGCGGCAGGTGCGCCGGATGCTGGCCCAGCCCCGCGCGCGGAGCGCGCTGGCCGAGAGCTTCGCCGCGCAGTGGCTCGGGCTCAACCTGTTGCGCAACGCGTTGCCGGACCCGACCGCGTTCCCCGAGTTCGACGAGAACCTGCGGGTCGCCATGCAGCGGGAGACGCAACTGTTCCTGGAGTCGCAGCTTCGCGAGGATCGCCCGCTGACGGAGCTGGTGACGGCCGACTACACCTTCGTGAACGAGCGCCTGGCCGAGCACTACGGGATCCCCGACATCCACGGGAACCACTTCCGGCGGGTGACGTGGGCCGACGACCGGCGCGCGGGCATCCTGGGCCAGGCGGGCATCCTGACGCTGACGTCCTACGCGAACCGCACATCACCGGTGTCGCGCGGCAAGTGGGTGCTGGAGAACCTGCTCGGGGCGCCGCCGGCGGAGCCGCCCGCCGATGTGCCCGACCTGGGGACCCGCGAGGAGGGGGCGCCGCCGACGTCGGTGCGCGAGCTGATGGAGGTCCACCGGAGAAACCCGGCCTGCGCCACGTGCCACCGCAACATGGATCCGCTGGGGTTCTCGCTGGAGAACTTCGACGCGATCGGGCGCTGGCGCACCACCGAGGACACCGGGGTGCCGGGCGAGGTGGGACCGCGCATCGACTCGTCGGGCGTGGCGCCGGACGGCAGCGCATTCGAGGGGGCGAGCGGCTTCCGGCACATCCTGGCGACCCAGGGCGAGTTCCTCTCGACGGCGACCGAGAGACTGCTGACGTATGCCGTGGGGCGCCGGCTGGAAGCGGCCGACATGCCCGCGGTTCGACGGATCCTGCGGGAGGCCGCGGCGGACGAGACCCGCTGGTCGGCCCTGGTTCTCGCAATCGTGAAGAGCGCACCGTTTCAGACGAGGAGGGTAGGCTGATGATCGTGACCAAGACGGTGATCCCGCGTCGTACCGTGCTGCGTGGCGTTGGAGCGGCGCTGGCGCTGCCGCTCCTCGACGGAATGGTGCCGGCGCTGACGGCACTGAGCAAGACGGCGGCGGCCCCGGCCAGACGCCTCGGCGTCGTCACCATCCCGAACGGCGCGCCCGTGGAGTTCTGGCAGCCGTTGAAGGCGGGGGCCGAGTTCGAGTGGACCCCGACCCTGAAGCCGCTGGCGCCGGTGCGCGAGCACCTGCTGGTGATGACGAACCTCGACAGCGTGGGGGCGGAGCGGGGCCGCGGCACGACCCATTCCCAGGCGGCGTCCGCGTTGCTGACCGGCGCGCGTCCGAAGCGCACCACCGGGGCGCAGCTCGAGCTGGGCATCTCGATGGACCAGGTCGCGGCCAATGCGCCGGGCGTGGGGCGCGAGACGCAGCTTCCCTCGCTGGAGCTGTCGATCGAGGGGGGCGACACCGTCTACGGGGTGGCCACCTGCGACGGCGGCTTCAGTTGCGCCTACCTGAACAACTCGTGGGCCAACCGCACGACGCCGATGCCGCGCGAGACGAACCCGCGCCTCGTCTTCGAGCGCCTGTTCGGCGACGTGGGGAACACGAGCGCCGATGCGCGCCGGGCGAACGTGAAGCGGCAGAAGAGCATTCTCGACCGGGTGATGGACAAGGCCGCCGACCTCAAGGTGGGCTTGGCGCCGTACGACGTGCAGAAGCTCGACGAGTACCTGGAGGCCGTCCGCGGCATCGAGCGGCGCATCCAGCTCGCCGAGCAGCAGGCCGACCGGCAGTTGCCGGAAGTGTCGTCCCCGGCCGGGATTCCGGTGTCCTACGAAGAGCACGTGCGGCTGATGTTCGACCTGATGGTGCTGGCCTATCAGACCGACATGACGCGCGTGATCTCGATGATGATGGCCCGCGAGGAGAGCGGCGCGACCTATCCGCAGATCGGGGTCACCGAGCCGCACCACCCCCTCAGCCACCACCGGGACATCCCGGAGAAGATCGAGAAGCTGGGGAAGATCAACGCGTATCACATGAAGCTGTTCAGCGAGTTCCTGGTCAAGATGCGGGAGACCCCGGACGGCGAGGGGTCGTTGCTGGACCACGCCATGATCATGTACGGCGGGGCGTTGCGGAACTCGAACCGGCACACGACCGAGAACCTGCCGATCCTGGTCGTCGGCGGCGGTTGCGGCGAGATCAAGGGCGGACGCCACGTGGTCTGTCCCGAGCACACGCCGCTGACCGATCTGCAGTACACGATGCTGCGCAAGCTGGGCGTCCCGGCTGAGAGCTTCAGCGGGAGCACGGACCAGATCCACGAGCTCTCCGGGCTGACCTAGGAGCTTGCGGCGTTGGAAGTTTCGCGCCGGCGAGACTTCCAACACACCCGTAAGGGCGGTCCGTCAGGAGCTGCGCTGAGGGGTTTCGCGGCAGCGAGACTCCCAACGCGCCTGAAGGGGCGCCGTCGGCATGGCGGCGCCTCTCGTGTCGGAGGCCCCGCCATGGGCGGGCTGGCGCGTACGGAAGATGCGGGACGGAGGGAGGTTCGGCATGCGGCTGAGCAGCAAGTGGATGGCCGTGGCGGCGGTGGCGTGGCTCGGGGTCGCGGTCGTCGCGGCGGGGAACGCCGACCTCCGGCTGATCGAGGCGATCCAGGACCAGGACCACGAGGCCGTGCGCGCGTTGCTGGCGGACAAGGTCGACGTCAATGCCGCCGAGGGTGACGGGGCGACGGCGCTGCACTGGGCGGTGGTGCGCGACGACAGTGAGGTGGTCGAGGCGCTGCTCGGCGCCGGCGCCGACGCGAACGCCGCCAACGACTACGGCGTGACGCCGCTCCTGCTGGCCTGCACCAACCGCAACGCCGTGGTGGTCGGCAAGCTCCTCGACGCGGGAGCCGATCCGAACGCGGCGACCGAGATGGGCGAGACGGCGCTCATGACGTGCGCGAAGACCGGCACCGCCGAGGCGCTGGAGGCGCTGCTCGACCACGGCGCGAAGGTCGACGCCCGGGAAGCGTCCCACGGGCAGACGGCGCTGATGTGGGCCGCGACCCAGGAGAACCCGGACGCGGTGCGGGTGCTGCTGGCCCGCGGCGCCGACGTGGACGCCCGGTCGGACACCCATCTGCTGCCCGTCAACCTGGGCGTCGGAAACCCCTTCGAGGACTTCGTGCTGCAACCGCAGCGCGGGTCCACGCCGCTGATGTTCGCGGCGCGGAACGGCCGCGTCGACAACGCCCGGCTCCTGCTCGACGCGGGGGCGGACGTGAACGTGAAGGCCCCGAACGGCGAGTCCGCGCTGGTGCTGGCCAGCTTCAGCGACCAGGGCAAGGTGGCGGCGTTGCTCCTCGAGCGCGGCGCCGACGCGATGGCTGCCGACGCGGGCTACACCGCCCTGCATACGGCGGTGTCGCGGGGCGATGCGGAGCTGGTGAAGGCGCTGTGCGCGCACGACGCGGATCCGAACGCGCGCCTCACGAACGGCAGCCTGCAGCAGCGCAACCTCAACTTCTACAGCCTGTCCGCACAATTGGCCGGGGCGACGCCGTTCTGGCTCGCCGCCAAGTACGCCGAGGTCGACATCATGCGCGCGCTGGCCGACTGCGGCGCCGATCCGTTGCTGATGCCGGACAACGGGATAACCCCGCTGATGGCGGCCGCCGGCCAGGGGTGGGCGACGAGAGCGAGCAACCGCCGCGGCCAGGGCATCGGCGTCGACGCGGCGCTGCTGCTGGTGCAGGCCGGTGAGCACTCGACACTCGAGGCGACCCGGATCGCGCTCGATCTGGGCGGCGACGTCAACGCGACGGATCCCGACGGGAACACCGCGCTGCACGCGGCGGTGCGGCTCGGGTACCAGGCGGTCGTCGACCTTCTGATCGAGCACGGGGCCAGGCTGGACGCCAAGAACAACAACGACCAGTCGCCGCAGGATCTGATGTGCATCGACGCGGAGGGCAGGCTGGTTCGCGGCCAGGGCCGCCGCGGCTCGTGCTCGGGCTGAGCCGGGAGAGCGACCCGCCGTCGGCATGCATTCGAGCGGGCCTGTTCAGGCCCGCTCTCTCATGTACGGGCCCTCTGTCAGCCACTCCGGACCCACGGTGTGTTAGCTTGTATACAACGTCACACAGGGATTCTGTCATGAGCACGACGCTCTCGCTGCGCATCGACGAAGACACGAAGGGCCGGCTCGAGGCCCTTGCAAAGCGGTCGCGACGGTCGAAGTCCTTCCTCGCCGCGGAGGCCATCGCCTCGTATGTGGAGGCCGAGAGCTGGCAGCTCGACGAGACTGCCGCCGGGCTGGACGACCTCGAACAGCGGCGTACGGTCGATCACGACGCCGTGGCGGAGTGGCTGCGATCGTGGGGCGCTCCGGATGAGCGAGAGCCGCCGGGCTCGTGACCATCGTCTGGTCCGCCCGGGCCGTTCGTCACTTGTCGCAGCTCCGCGCGCTCATCGCCAGGGACCGGCCAAATGCGGCACGGGAGACCGCTCTCGCCATCCTCTCCAGCGTGGATCTCCTCGCGGAGCACCCGGGGCTGGGAAGACCAGGGCGACTGCCGGGCACGCGCGAGCTCGTGGTGTCGGAAACCCCTTACCTGGTGCCGTATCGCGTCCGCGATGACCGCCTCGAAATCCTGGGGGTCTTCAAGGGCCGGCAGCGATGGCCGACCAGACTGTAACCGGCGCTCTTCCGGCGTTTGCGTCCTGAAGCGCAGGTGGTCAGCGGCTTCGCTTGCGTGGTGGTTATGGGCCGTCGTGTTGCTGGCGGTTGGCACGACACGTGCTTTGGTTTCCCTGCGACACCTCGACGTGGTGGCGGCGCCGCGGCGTGTGGTAGCGTGGGGAAGGTCGCGCGCCCCTTTGCGCCGCCCCGAGGAAACCTCGCGATGATCCGACCTGCGCCCGCCGTCGCTCCTATCGAGTACCCGAGTTCGGACGGCAAGCCGATGGCGGAGAACGACGCCCAGCGCAGCGCGATCATGTACGGGATCGGTGCGCTGAGCCGCCATTTCAGGGACCGCCGGGACGTGTACGTGTCGGGAGACCTGCTGATCTACTACGAGGAAGGCAATCCGCGGGTGTCGATCGCCCCGGACGTCTTCGTGGTGTTCGGCGTGGAGAAGCGCCGGCGGCCGAACTACAAGTTGTGGGAGGAAAGGCACGCGCCGGACTTCGTGCTGGAGGTTGCCTCGCCGAGCACGTGGCGCGACGACCTCGGGCGCAAGCGGTCGGTGTATGCCCGCCTCGGGGTGCGCGAGTACTGGCAGTACGACCCGTCGGGGGAGTTTCTGCCCGCGCGTCTGCAGGGCGAGCGGTTGACTCGGTCCGGCTACGTTCGTCAACCCGTGGCGACGGCGATCGACGGTACGCTGACGCTGCGCAGCGAGACATTGGGCCTGGAGCTCCGGGCGGCGCCGGAGCGGGAGATGCGCTTCAGGGACCCGGCGACCGGTGACGACTTGCGAAGTCACGACGAGGAAGCCGAGGGCCGCCTCGCGGCCGAGACCCGCGCCGCAGCCGCCGCAACCCGCGTTGCGGCCGCCGAGACGCGCGCCGCGGCCGCCGAAGCGCGGGCGGCCGAGCTGGAAGCGCTCCTCGGCGAGCGGTCCCGCTGACGGTAAATCGGTGTTGTGCAATTGCCGCGGCCGGGCAATAATGCGCGTTTACGGTTGGGTACAGTGTCCTGCCGCCTCGACGGACGAGGGTGCCGTTCATGACGAAGCGCAGTGTTCTTCTGTTGCGGGCCGGCGTCGTGCTCGTGATGCTGGTGGCGACCACCGGAACGGTGAGCGCCGGCCAGGCGGCGTCGGCGAACGCCACGCCGGAGCGGGCGCTCCTCGACCGGTACTGCGTCGCCTGCCACAACGATCGCCTGCAGACCGCGGGGCTGGAGCTCGACACGGCGGACGTCACCGACGTGGCGGCTGATCCCGCTCTGTGGGAGAAGGTCGTCCGCAAGCTGCGGGCGGGGGCCATGCCGCCGGCGCCGCGGCCGCGGCCGGACGAGGCGACCTATGCCCGGTTCATCGCGCGGCTCGAGAGCGAGCTGGACGCGGTTGCCGAGGCCGATCCGAACCCCGGGCGCACCGAAGCATTCCACCGCCTCAACCGCGCCGAGTACCGCAGCGTCGTCCGCGACCTGCTGGCCCTCGACGTCGACGTGGCGGAGTTGCTGCCGGCCGACGACGGCAGCTACGGCTTCGACAACATCGCCGGTGTTCTCGGCGTCTCGCCGACGCTTCTGGATCGCTATCTCTCGGCCGCGAAGAAGGTGAGCCGGCTGGCCGTCGGCAGTCCCGATCTGCCGCCCACCGCGCTGACGTTTCGCCGCTCGGCCGACGACGCGCAGGACGCCCGGCTCGCGGGCCTGCCGTTCGGTACCCGCGGCGGGATGGCGATTCCCTACAACTTCCCGGTGGACGCGGAGTACCGGATCCGGGTGCGGCTGAGCCGCGACACCGCCGACAACCTGGCGCCGTTCACCGACCGGCACGAGCTGGACGTCAGCCTGGACGGCGAGCACCTGCAGACGTTCACGGTCGGCGAGCCGGCGCCGGCGGGCGCGCCCCGAAACAGTCCCGAGTACCTCGAGTGGCGTACCCGGCAGCGGCGCGTCGACGACAACTGGGTGCTGCGCGTGCCGGTGCCGGCCGGTCCCCGGACGTTGCGCGTGGCGTTCCGCCAGAAGACTGCCGCCTACCCCGAGACGCTGCGGCAGCCGTACCTGCGGCCGTACACGAACACCACCGGTGGCGACACGCGCTACCAGCCGTACCTGGAGAGCGTCGTCGTCACCGGGCCGTACGAGGCGAGCGGGGCCCCGCCGGCCGTCGAGACGCCCAGCCGCGCGCGTATCTTCACCTGTCGTCCCGAGACGGGCGACGCGGCCGGCGCGCGGGAGTGCGCGAGCGACATCCTGTCGACGCTGGCCCGGCGCGCCTACCGCCGCCCGGTTACCGGGCGCGATCTCGACGTGTTGCTGGCGTTCTACGACGACGGCCTGCGGGACGGCGGATTCGAGGGCGGCATCGAGCTGGCGCTGCGGCGGCTGCTGGCCGGTCCCGAGTTCCTGTTCCGCGTGGTGCGCGACCCGGCCGCTGCCGCGCCGGGCACGAACTACCGATTGACCGACCTGGAGCTGGCGTCGCGGCTGTCGTTCTTCCTGTGGAGCAGCATCCCCGACGACGAGCTGCTCGACGTGGCGGTGTCCGGCCGGCTGCACGAGCCGGCGGTGCTCGAGGGGCAGGTCCGGCGCATGCTCGCCGACGAGCGCGCCTCGGCGCTGGTCGAGAACTTCGCGGGTCAGTGGCTCTATCTGCGCAACGTCCCGGCCCTGACCCCGGACGAGAACCGCTTTCCCGATTTCGGCGAGGCGTTGCGGCGGTCGATGCGGCGCGAGACCGAGCTGTTCGTCGAGAGCGTGCTGCGCGAGGACCGGAGCGTCCTCGATCTGCTGACCGCCGACTACACCTTCGTCAACGAGCGGCTGGCGCGGCACTACGACATCCCGAACGTCTACGGCAGCCATTTCCGCCGCGTCGCGCTGCCGGACGCCACGCGCCGCGGGTTGCTCGGCCACGGGAGCATCCTGGCCGCCACCGCGTATCCGACCCGCACGTCGCCGGTGCTGCGGGGTAAATGGGTGCTGGAGAACCTGTTGGGCACGCCGCCGCCGCTGCCGCCGCCCGACGTTCCGTCGCTCGAGGAGACGACCGGCGAGGGCCGGCCGCTCTCGATGCGCGAGGCGATGGAGCAGCACCGCGGCAACCCGGTCTGCTCGAGCTGCCACCGGCTGATGGACCCGCCCGGCTTCGCGCTCGAGCAGTTCGACGCGGTCGGCAAGTACCGGACGCACAACGAGGCCAACGCGCCGATAGACGCCTCCGGCATCCTGCCCGACGGCACCGTGTTCGAGGGGGCGGCCGGTCTGCGCGACGCGCTCCTGCAGCGGCCCGACCTGTTCGTGACGACGCTTACCGAGAAGCTGCTGACCTATGCGCTCGGCCGGGGCGTCGAGCACTACGACTCGCCGGCCATTCGCGCCATCGTCCGCGACGCCGAACGGGACGACTCCCGGTTCTCGTCGATCATTCTGGGCATCGTCGAGAGCGTGCCCTTCCAGATGAGGAGATCCGCATCATGATCATCACGAAGATGGCGCTGCCGCGCCGCACGTTCCTCCGCGGGCTCGGCGCCACCGTGGCGCTGCCGCTCCTCGACGCGATGGTGCCGGCGCTGTCGGCGATCTCGAAGACCGCCGCCGCGCCGGTCAAGCGCCTCGGCTTCATCTACCTGCCCAACGGGGCGGTGCTGCAGACGTGGACGCCGAAGGGCGCGGGGAGCGACCTGAAGCTGTCGCCGACGCTGAGCCCGCTGGCGCCCTTCCACGATCAGACGCTGGTCTACTCGCGCCTCGCCCACGGGCAGGCCGAGCCGCTCGGCGACGGCAACGGCGAGCACTCGCGGGCCAGCTCGGTCTGGCTGAACGGGGTGCATCCGAAGCACACCGAGGGCGCCGACGTGCGGGCCGGGATAACCGCCGACCAGGTGGCCGCGGCCAGCATTGGCGGCGACACGCCGCTGCCGTCGCTGGAGCTCGCCATCGACCTCGACTTCCTGGTGGGCAACTGCGAGAACGGCTATAGCTGCGTCTACATGAACACGGTGGCGTGGCGGACCGCCACGACGCCGCTGCCGATGGAGAACAATCCGCGCGTCGTCTTCGAGCGGCTCTTCGGCGACGGCGGTACGCGCGACGAGCGGCTGGCGGAGCTGCGCAAGGATCGCAGCATCCTCGATTCGGTCACCGACGACCTTGCGTACCTGGAGCGCGACCTCGGGAGCGCCGACCGGCAGCGGCTCGACCAGTATCTCGACGCGGTGCGTGCGGTGGAGCGGCGGATCCAGTTGTCGGAGGCGCAGGGCGCCGATGCCGCGCTGCCGGACGATCTGGACCGGCCCGCCGGCATCCCGGATTCCTACGAGGACCACGTCAAGCTGATGTACGACCTGATCTCGCTGTCGTTCCAGGCCGACATCACGCGGGTCTTCACCTTCATGGTGGGCCGCGAGCTCGGCGGCCGCCCCTACCCGCAGATCGGCGTGCCCGATCCGCACCACGGGCTGTCGCACCACCGCAACGATCCGGAGAAGCTGGCCAAGCTGTCGAAGATCAACCGCCACCACGTGGAGCTGTTCACCTATCTGCTCGGGCGGCTGCAGGACGCGCCGGACGGCGACAACACGCTGCTCGACAGCTCGATGGTGCTCTACGGGGCCGGCCTCGGCGACAGCAACGATCACCTGCACTACGACCTGCCGGTGCTGACGGTGGGCGGCAAGGCGGCCGGGATGCGGGGCGGACGGCACCTGCAGTACCCGAAGGACACGCCGATGACCAACCTGCTCATCAGCATGCTCTACAAGGCGGGCGTGCCGGCCGAGCAGCTCGGCGACAGCACCGGGCGGCTGACGGCGCTGACGGACGTGTAGGGGCGGCAGTCGAGGCGGTCATGACGAGTGCAGCATTACGGCGCCGTGCGAGCGTGGCGATCGCGGTTGCGGCCACGGTAGCGTTCATTGCCGGGACGGGCGTGGTCGCCGCGGCGGTCGACCTGCCGCTGATCGAGGCGGTGCGCGCGGGCAACGTCGAGCGCGCCCGGACGCTGATAACGAACGGCGTCGACGTAGACACGACTGACGGCGACGGCACGACGGCGCTGCACTGGGCGGCGCTGAGCGACGACGTCGGTACGGCGCAGGCGCTGATCGGGGCAGGCGCCGGGGTCGAGGCCGCCAATCGCTTCGACGCGACGCCGCTGGCGCTGGCCGCCGAGAACGGCAGCGTTGCCTTCATCGAGCTGCTGCTGGACGCCGGTGCGGACCCCGACGCGGCGAGCCCGGAGGGCGAGACCGCCCTGATGACCGTGTCCCGGACCGGTCGGGCCGACGCCGTGCGGCTGCTTCTCGATCGTGGGGCCGACCCGAACCGCGCGGAAGGCTGGCGCGGGCAGACGGCGCTGATGTGGGCGTCGGCCGAGAACAACCTGGCCGCCGCGGAGGCGCTTCTCGCCGGCGGGGCCAACGTTCACCAGCGTTCCACCGGCGGCTTCAGCCCGCTGATGTTCGCGGTGCGGGCCGGCTATCGCGCCATGACGCGGCTGCTCGTGGAGGCTGGCGCGAGCCCGGAGGAGACGCTCTTCGACGGGACCAGCGCGCTGGTCCTGGCGACCAAGAACGGCCACTACGAGCTGGGCGCGTATCTCCTGGACGCCGGCGCCGATCCGGACGCGGACGACCAGGGCTGGACCGCGCTCCACGAAGTCAAGTGGACGCGCCGGCCGAACCTCGGCTTCAACAACCCGCCGCCGATCGTGACCGGCTCGATGTCCGACCTGGAGTTCATCCGCAAGCTGGCCGAGCACGGCGCGGATCTCGACGCCCGGATGACGAAGGAGCCGCAGAACCGCTACCGGAACGTCCTGAACCGCATCGGCTCCACGCCGTTCCTGCTGGCCGCGAAGGCGGCCGACGTCGAGATGATGCGCGTGCTCGTCGAGCTGGGCGCCGATCCGCTGCTGCCCAACGAGGACGGCACCACGCCGCTGATGGTGGCGGCCGGGGTCGGCATCTGGGCGGTGGGGGAGAGCCCCGGCACCAACGAGGAGGCGCTCGAAGCCGTCCAGTACGCGCTGGATCTCGGCGGGGACGTCACGACCATCGACGACAACGGCGACACCGCGCTGCACGGCGCCATCATCCGCGGCTCCGAGCCGCTGGTCCGCTTTCTGCTCGACCGGGGCGCCGACATCGAGGCGACCAACGAGAAGGGCTGGACGCCGTACCGCATCGCCAAGGGCGTCTTCTACTCCAACACCGGCAAGCGCTGGGCCGAGATGGAGGTGCTGCTCCTGGAGCTGGGCGCCGACCCGTCCAGCGCCACCGGCGCCGACAACACCATCTCGGACTGGACCATCGACGACCCGGTTGTCCCCGACGTGCGCTGACCGGGGTCACCGCCGGACCCCACGAGCCAACCGTCGCCTGCCTTCGCTGGCTACGCTGCCTTCGCTATCATCATGCGATGGGTGGTGAAGCGGCGGATCGGCGTTTCACGAAGCGGTGGAACGCGATGCGGTGGCCGTGTTGTGAAGCGGCAGATGGTGGTCGCCGAGTGGCGACGCGCGTCCGAGTCGTTGAGCGCGGCCGAAGTCTTGATGCGTGAGGGCTGTCATGCCGATGCCGTATCAAGGGCGTACTACGCGCGCTCGAACGGAAGGGAATCATCGTGCATTCCGGTCAGCCGAAGGCGCCACGCGCGCCATTGGGGAAGAGGCCGGGCGCCCTGAAGCGGTTCCTCGACGATCGGAACGAGTGAGCGCTTGCCTTCGCCGCCATTGCCTGCCCGATGCCGCGGCTCTTCTCGATTCCGTGGCTCAACCAGCGCGACGTGCTCCCGCCCCGGTCGCCCGGGGCGGGAGCGTCCATCCCTCCGAAGGACTAGTCTAGTCGCCGGACGGCATGCGGCAGGCGAAGTTCTCCGCCTCGTCCGTATTGCCGCTGCCGGTGTAGACCGCCTGTGCCGGATACGGGCAGAGCGGCCGGGTTCGATCCACCTCGCCGTCCCGCACGCGGGAAGCGACGATCTGGTCGGGCGCCTCGCCCTCCTCGACCCAGCGCTCGAGCGCGGCCAGCATGTCGAAGCGGCTCGGCCCGGCGCCGCCGCCGCAGTGGCCCATGCCCGGCGCCATGAAGAGGCGGAACGAGTCGTGGACCTCGTTGCGGCTGCCGACCGTATCGATGACGCGGTTGTAGTACTGCGTCACGTTGGCCGGCGAGATCTGCGGGTCGCTCCAGCCGTGGTAGGAGAGGAGCTTGCCGCCGCTCTCGAAGAACGGCTTCAGGTTCGGGTCGAGCGCGTTGAGGGTGTCGTTGTCCCGATCCTCGGCGAGCACGATGTCCGTCTCGAAGTTGAACTGGTCGACGGTCCACTCCGGATCGGCGAACGTGAGATAGCGGAACTGCTCGACCCCGGTCGACCGTGCGGAGTTGGTCCAGCCGAAGTCGGTCCAGCCGAGCTCGCTGCCCGGGAGCAGACCGGTAATGGGACGCCCCGTCTTCGGGTTTTCGGGGGACGAGTAGAGCATCCGTACCGTGCTGACCTGGGCCGCGGACAGACACGACTCGTCGCCGGCGTCCTCGCAGAGCAGCGTGCCCGGATCGAAGTCGCAGCGCTCGGGGTCGCCCACCACGCCGTCCTCGACGCCGTCACTGGCGTCGCAGGCGGCGAGCACCGCGTCGTGCACGAGCTGCCGGTCGGCAGCGAGGAGCCGCATCGACTCGTCGGCTTCCAGCGGCTTCGCCACGCGGAGCGAGCCTCCCGCGCGGCCGGTCCAGTCGAGGCCCGGCGCGCCGGCGATGATGCCGTCGAAGACCTCCGGGAAGCGCTGCGCCGCCTTCATCGCCTGCCGTCCGCCGGCCGAGCAGCCGTTCCAGTAGGAGTAGCGCGGCGCCTCGTTGTAGTGCGCCTCGATGGCGGCCTTGGAGACGACGGTCATCTCGTGGATCGAGCGGTAGCCGAAGTCGATGACCTTCTCGGGGTGGCCGAGGCCGAAGCTGGCCGTGTTGCCGACGTGGCCGGTGTCGGTGGAGCTGCTGGCGTAGCCGAGCGCGACCGCCGCGGCCATGTTGCCGTGGCGGATGGAGCCGGTGAACGCGCCGTTGCCCACCGCCTGGTACTTGCCGTTCCAGCCCTCGGCCGGCAGCCAGACCTCGACCTTGATGTCCGAGTCGTCGGACGGCGTCAGCGTGGCCGACACGCGGCAGAAGGCCGGCAGACCGGCGTAGACAGCCATCTGCGCGGGGCGCCCGCCGCCCGGCGGGGTGAACCCGCCCGCCCCGACCAGCTCCGCGCCGGTGATGGTGGTGTTGGGCAGCGAAAGGGCCATCACGCGGTCGCACGCGGCGGCCTGCGCGGCCTGGGCCGCGACGAGCTCCTGGCTGTCGCCGTGGGTGAGGACGATGCCGACTACGGCTATGCCGACGCCGACGGTAGCGGCGATCACGCGTTTCATGTTTGCCTTCCTTTCCTGGTCCGTGTGTCCGACTGGCTCGCTGGAGGTCGCGTGACACTACGGAAAGAACGCGAGCCTGATCAGGTCTTCCGAGTCTAGAACATCGCGATCGGGTTCACGGGGCTTCCGGTGCCGCGGGCGACGTTCAGCGGCAGCCCCATGAACATGAACTCGTAGCGGCCCTCCTCGGCGCACGCGGCGGCCAGCGGCTCGAGCAGCGCGTTGTCGAGCAGCGCGACGCCGAAGTTGAACAGCACGCCATGCATCGGGAACGCGAGGTTGTAGGGGTCGGGACGCGCGTCCATCATGTCCCAGCCGAGGAGCGCGACGTCGTGGTCGCGTACGAACTTCGCGCAGGTGGCGCTGAGACCGGGGCGGTCGCCGCCGCCGTACTCGCCGCCGGCGCGTACGTAGGCATCCTTGCCGCTGTAGACGAGCAGCGCGTCGCCGGGCTCCACGGTCACCCCGTGCGCCTCGGCGATCGCTTCCAGCTCCCAACCCTGCACCGGCCGGTCCGGCGTGACGTGCGGCTCGCCGCGGTGGCGCGGCACGTCGAGCAGGACGCCCTTCGTGACGATGCCGTCGCTCCAGGCGTCGATGGCGCCCCAGGCGGCGCCCTGCGTGGTCACCCCGGTGTCCGGGTCGTGGCCCTGCCACATCCCGTCGACGTCCCACATGTGACAGAGGGCGTCGATGTGCGTGACGGTCTGACCGTGGTAGATGAAGCCGAGATAGTCGACGCAGACGCCCGCGCCGTTCGGACGCGGACTCTTGCGGATGAAGTGCTGCTCCGGCTCGAACACCCGGCTCATCGAGACCCTGCGGCCGTTGCGGACCAGACGGGCCGCCGCGGCGCTCTTTTCCGGCGTGATGAGGTTGACCGCGCCCTTCTGGTCGTCGTCGCCCCAGCGCCCCCAGTTGCGGAGGTCGCGATACCACGACTCCACCTCGGCCTGCGAAGGCATCGGCCGGTCCGACTGCCCGGCGACCGGCGCGATCCTGGCCGCTGGCGTCCCGGCAGCGGCCGTCTGCCGTGTGTGGCGTTCGAGGAGTTCCGAAGGGGAGAAGGCCCCGCCGGGCACCGCGTTGCCGGGATGGGCTCCGCCCGGGGTGGTTCCGCGCGCGGCGGTAGCGACTCCCGCTCCGGCTGCTGCCGCGCCGATGGTCGTCAGGAACCGTCGTCGTGAAGAGGCCATCATCTGCCGTCCTTTCTTGCGCTCGGGCCGGCATCGCCCGCCAGTCGGCGACAGGCCTCCGGCGTCGTCCTGCACGGGCGCCGCACGTCCGAGGCGCGGAGTCGCGGAAGACGAGACCGTCAATGCTACCGCAGCCGGATGCCGATTGACACGCTGCGTTTCGTTCGTTCAAACTAGGCTGCTTTCTCGCCGTTTGCGGGGTGTCTTCCGCCCGGCGCCTGGGCTGCCAGCGCCGCCGGACCCCGCCCGAGGCCACAGAGATGCAGAGAGTCCCGCGTTTCGCGCTCGCTTTGCTGGTGGCTGGTTTCGCCGCCGCCGTGATCGCCGCGCCCGCGGCCGGACAGCAGGCGGCCGACGGCGTCGACGGTCAGGCGCTCGTCGACCGCTACTGCGTCACCTGCCACAACGACCGCCTGGAGACCGGCGGCTTCTCTTTCGATCCGCTCGACGCCGCCGACGTGGCGGCGCATCCGGAGGCGTGGGAGAAGGTGGTGCGCAAGCTGCGCGCCGGGGCCATGCCGCCCCGCCCCCGCCCGCGTCCCGACCAGGAGGCCTACGACGGCTTTCGCACGTGGCTCGAAGGGGAGCTCGACGCCGCGGCGGCGGCGAGCCTGGACCCGGGCCGGACGGAGACGTTCCACCGGCTCAGCCGGACCGAGTACCGCAACGCCGTCCGTGACCTGCTCGCCCTCGATGTCGATGTCCAGGATCTGCTTCCGGCCGACGACACGAGCTACGGCTTCGACAACATCGCCGGCGTGCTCGGCGTGTCGCCGACCCTGATGGAGCGGTATCTGTCGGCCGCGCGCAAGATCAGCCGCCTCGCCGTCGCCTCGCCGGTGCCCTCGCCGACCGCGGAGACGTTTCGGATTGCTTCCGATCTGGGGCAGGACCGCCGCATGGATCGGCTGCCTTTCGGCACCCGCGGCGGCATGGTCGTCGACTACAACTTTCCCGAAGACGCGGAGTACGTCTTCGAGGTTCTTCCGGACGGACCGCTGCGCATCGAGCCGCACGACCTGGAGGTCACCATCGACGGCGAGCGGATCGCGCTGCTCACCGTCGGCAAGGCGCCCGACCCCGACGATCCGCGCGGTCTCTACACGCCGCAGATCGAGACGCTCGAGGTGCGCACGCCGGTCACCGCCGGGCCGCACGCGGTCGGCGTCGCCTTCCTGCGCAAGACGTCGGCGGAGCCGGAGGGGATCCGCAAGCTCTACCTGCGGCCGTTCACCGGCGAGGGTTCGGGGGGCGACTCGCGCTTCCAGCCCTACGTCGAGAGCCTGACGATTGCCGGGCCGTACGAATCCAGCGGCGCCCGGCCGGTCGAAGGGACGCCGAGCCGCGACCGCATCTTCACGTGCCGTCCCGGGCCGGGAGCGGGCACGGCAGAAGAAGCCGCGTGCGCGCGGGGGATCCTGTCGGCAATCGCGCGGCGTGCGTACCGCCGGCCCGTGGCCGACGATGACGTCGAGCGGCTTCTGACCTTCTACGAGCGGGGACGCGCAGGAGGCAGCTTCGACACCGGCGTCGAGATGGCGCTGCGGCGGCTGCTGGTCAGCCCCGAGTTCCTGTTCCGCGTCGAGCGCGATCCGGAGGGTGTCGAGGCCGGCGAGAGCTACCGGGTCAGCGACCTGGAGCTGGCGTCCCGGCTGTCGTTCTTCCTCTGGAGCAGCATTCCGGACGACGAGCTTCTGGACGTGGCTGAACGCCGGGAGCTGAGCGTCCCGGCGGTCTTCGAGGCGCAGGTCGAGCGCATGCTCGCCGACCCGCGGTCCGAGGCCCTGGTCGGCAACTTCGCAGGTCAGTGGCTGACGCTGCGCAACGCCGCCGCCGTGCAGCCGGACGAGGACGAGTTTCCCGATTTCGGCGAGAGACTGCGGCAAGGCTTCCGGCGCGAGACGGAGCTGCTGTTCTCCAGCGTGCTTCGCGAGGACCGCAGCGCCCTCGACCTGCTGAACGCCGACTACACCTTCGTCGACGAGCGGCTCGCCCGGCATTACGGCATTCCGAACGTGCGCGGCAGCCACTTCCGCCGCGTGGCGCTGGAGGACGGCGCACGGGGCGGCCTGCTCGGCCACGGCAGCATCCTGACCGTGACGTCCTACGCCAATCGGACGTCGCCGGTGAACCGCGGCAAGTGGGTTCTGGAGAACATCCTCGGGACGCCGCCGCCGCCGCCGCCGCCGGACGTGCCCGACCTGGAGACGGCCGAGGGCGGTCAGGCATTGTCCATGCGCGAGGCGATGGAGCAGCACCGTGCGAACCCGGTCTGCGCGAGCTGTCACCGCTTGATGGATCCGCTCGGGCTGGCGCTGGAGAACTTCGACGCGATCGGCCGCTGGCGCGACCGCGGCGAGACGCGCGGCGCGATAGACGCGACCGGAGCGCTGCCGGACGGGACGCCGTTCGACGGGCCGGCGGGTCTCAAGGATGCGCTGCTGCGCCACCCGGAACGGTTCGTCACGACCGTGACCGAGAAGTTGATGACCTACGCCCTCGGGCGGGGCATCGAGTATTACGATGCACCGGCGGTGCGCGCTATCGTTCGCGGCGCCGCCGAAGACGGGTACCGACTGTCATCGCTCGTCAAGGGCGTCGTCCGGAGCGCACCGTTTCAGATGAGGAGATCGCCGTCATGATCATCACCAGAACGTCACTGCCCCGGCGGACCTTCCTGCGCGGGATGGGCGCCACCCTGGCGCTGCCGCTGCTCGACGCGATGGTGCCCGCCGCGACCGCGCTGGCGAAGACCGCCGCGCGGCCGTCGCCGCGGCTCGGCTTCATCTACATCCCGAACGGCGCGAACATGGCGCAGTGGACGCCGGCCGGCGACGGCGGGACGCTGTCGCTGTCGCGGAGCCTGAAGCCGCTCGAGAAGGTGCGCAGCCACGTGGTGATCCCGACCGGCCTGGATCACCGGCAGGCCGAGGCGTGGGGCGACGGCAACGGCGAGCACTCGCGGGCGAGCGCGGTCTGGCTGAACGGCATTCACCCGAAGCGGACCGAGGGCGCCGACGTGCAGGCGGGGACCACCGCCGACCAGATCGCCGCCGCCGCGCTCGGACAGGAGACGCCGCTGCCGTCGCTCGAGCTGGCGTTGGAGAACAGCTTCGTCGTCGGCAACTGCGACAACGGCTATAGCTGCGTCTACACGAACACGTTCTCGTGGCGCACGCCGACGACGCCGCTGCCGATGGAGCACAACCCGCGCGTCGTCTTCGAGCGGCTGTTCGGCGAGGGCGGCACCGAGGAGCAGCGTGTCGCCCGGCTGCAGGACGACCGCAGCATCCTCGACGCCGTGCGCGAGGACATGGCGCGCCTGGAGCGGACTCTCGGCGCCGCCGACCGCTCGCGCGTGACGCAGTACCTGGACGCGGTGCGCGAGATCGAACGCCGCATCCGGCGCTCGGAGGCGCAGTCCGACGCGGCGCTGCCCGAGGTGCTGGAGCGGCCGGTCGGCATTCCCGAGTCGTTCGACGAGCATGCCCGGCTGATGTTCGACCTGCAGGCGCTGGCCTTCCAGGCCGACATCACCCGCGTTTTCACGTTCCTCATCGGGCGCGAGCAGACCGCGCAGAGCTTCCCCGAGATCGGCGTTCCCGACCCGCACCACGCCATGTCGCATCACCAGATGGACGCGGAGCGGCTCGAGAAGTACGCCATGATCAACACCTACGAGGTGAGCCTGCTCGCGGGCTTCCTCGAGAAGCTGCAGGCGACGCCGGACGGCGACGGCACGCTGCTCGACCAGTCGATGATCCTCTACGGCGGCGGCATCAGCGACGGCGACCAGCATTCGCACCTGGATCTGCCGTTGATCCTGGCCGGCGGCGGCGCCGGCACGCTGAAGGGCGGACGCCACCTGAAGTACGAAGGCGAGACGCCGATGACCAACCTGCTCGTCAGCATGCTCGACAAGGCGGGCGTGGCCATCGACGAGTTGGGCGACAGCACCGGCCGGCTGCCGATGGAGACGCTGAGCGGCGTGTAGGAGCCTGCGCCGCAGAAGATGGTGCCGCCGCGAACGACGCCGGGCCGGCGTGGGTCGAGACGGCACGAGGAACAGGCGAGATGAAGACCACTTGGCGCATCGCGGCCGGCGTGTCGGCGGTGTTGCTCGCGAGCGCCGCATCGGCTGCGGCCGCGGACACGCCTCTTTTCGACGCCGTCAAGGCGGGCGACACGGCCGCGGTGGAGAAGCTGCTGGCCGACGGCGGCGACGTGCGCACGGCGGAGGTCGACGGTGCCACGGTGCTGCACTGGGCGGCCCACCACGACCGCCTGGAGATTGCCGGGCTCTTGCTGGGCGCCGGCGCGGCGGTGGACGCGGCCAACCGTTACGGCGTGACGCCGCTTGCGCTCGCCTCGGTCAACGGCAGCACGCCGATGATCGCGCGGCTGCTCGAAGCCGGGGCCGACCCCAACCTCCCGAATCCCGAGGGCGAGACGCCGCTGATGACGGCGGCTCGCACGGGCAACGGCGCGGCCATCGAGAGCCTGCTGGAGCACGGGGCCGAGGTGGACGCGGTCGAGGGGTGGCGCGGACAGACGGCGCTGATGTGGGCGACCGCGCAGAACCAGACGGCCGCGGTCGAGGCGCTGCTCGCGGCCGGGGCCGACCCGAACGCCCGCTCCGCGCGAGGCTTCACGCCGGTTCTGTTCGCGGCGCGCGAGGGGCACGTCGACGTGCTGGAACCGCTCGTCCGCGCCGGGGCCGACGCTGACGACGCGCTGCCGTCCAACGGCATGAGCGCGCTCGTCCTGGCCGTCTACAACGCGCAGTACGACTTCGCGAAGGCGCTGCTGGACCTGGGGGCCGACCCCGACGCGGCCGGCAACGGCTGGAACGCGCTGCACCAGGTGGTGTGGACGAACCGGCCCAACCTCGGCCGGAACCCGCCGTTCCCGGTGCCGCTCGGCGAGCTCGACGCGTTCGATCTCGTGCGCGCCCTGGCCGGGGCCGGGGCGGACCTCGACGCCCGCCAGACCGGGGAGCCGCGCGACGGCAACCGCAACATGCTCAACCGCATCGGTTCGACGCCGTTCCTGCAGGCGGCGAAGGTGGCCGACGCCGAGATGATGCGGCTTCTCGTCGACCTCGGGGCCGACCCTTCGATCACTACCGAGGAGGGCGTGACGGCGCTGATGGCGGCGGCCGGCGTGGGCATCTGGAAGATCGGCGAGAACCCCGGGACCAACGACGAGGCGCTCGCGGCGGTCGAGCTGGCGTGGGAGCTGGGCAACGACGTCAATGCGGCCGATACGAATGGGGACACGGCGCTCCACGGCGCGATTCACCGCGGCGCCGGCAACATCGTCCGGTTCCTGGTGGAGAAGGGGGCCGACATCGACGCCGTCAACGGCAAGGGCTGGTCGGCGCTGTCGGTGGCTCAGGGCGTGTTCTATCCGAACACGTTCAACCGGCATCCGGAGCTGGTGACGCTCCTGCTCGACCTCGGGGCCGACCCGGCCGCCGGCTCACGCCGGCCGGAGGACCTGTCCCCGGCGGAGCGGCTGGCGTTGGCGCAGCAGCAGGATCAGTGACCCGCGCCGGCCCGGTCCCGGCGCCCGGCAGGCGACGAGCGCGGGTCGGGTGGCCGGGCTACGCGATATCGTGCAAACGAGCGGGCGGCGCATGGTGAACGACCGAGCGACGCATGGTGAACGACCGAGCGACGCATCGTCGCTACTTGGATGGATGACGAGGATCCAGGAGGAGACAACATGAACGCGCGGACACAATCGTCATGGCGCACGTTGGCGCGTCTCGGCGTGGTGAGCGCCGGCCTCGCCGCCGTGATCGCGGCCTTCGGGGCGGCGCCCAACGCCCAGATGGCCGAGGGCTACATCAGCGGCGTCGTCGAGAGCGCTCACGGCCCGGAGGCGGGCGTGTGGGTCATCGCCGAGACGGAGGAGCTCGAGACGAAGTTCGCCAAGATTGTCGTGACCGACAACGAAGGCCACTTCGTGCTGCCGCAGATGCCGGACGCGACCTACGACGTGTGGGTGCGCGGCTACGGCCTGGTGGACTCCGAGAAGGTGCGGCTTGCACCGACCCGGGAGGACGTCAGCCTGACCGCCGTCATCGCGCCCGACGAACAGGCCGCGGCGCAGGTCTACCCCGGCAACTACTGGTACTCGCTGATCGAGCCGCCGGCCGCGAGCGAGTTCCCCGGCACCGGTCCGGACGGGAACGGCATTTCGCCGAACCTGCACAGCCAGGCCGCGTGGATCGACATCATGAAGCAGGGCTGCCAGCTCTGCCACCAGCTCGGCAACACGGCGACGCGCGTCGTGCAGCACCGCGACGACTTCGACTCGACCGTGGCGGCCTGGGACCACCGGGTGCAGACCGGCCAGCGCGGCAACCAGATGAGCGCGGCGATGAGCCGCTTCGGCCGTGAGCGCGCCCTGGAGATGTTTGCCGACTGGTCAGATCGCATCGCCAACGGCGAGACGCCGCCGCGTCCGCCGCGCCCGTCCGGCGTCGAGCGGAACCTCGTCGTGACGCTGTGGGACTGGGGCGTGGACAGCTCCTTCATCCACGACGAGATCACCACCGACAAGCGGAACCCGAGCGTCAACGGCCACGGGCCGGTCTACGGCGTGTCGGCGGGCCACGGCACGCTGACGGTCGTCGACCCGGTCGAGAACACCGCGGTCGAGCTGAAGATCCCGGTGCGGCCCGAGGATCCCGACTCGGTGCCCTCGCGCTTCCCGCAGATGCAGCTCCAGCCGTCCTACTACTGGGGCGACCAGTTGTTGTGGGGCGCCGGCGGTCCGGACGGGCGTGAGAACTCGTCGGATCCGCACAACCCGATGATGGACCAGGACGGCCGCGTCTGGATGACGTCGACCGTGCGTGCCCGCCCGAACCCCGACTGGTGCCGGGAGGGGTCCGACAACAAGTTCGCGCAGTACCTGCCGCTGTCCGCGAGCGGACGGCAGGCGTCCTACTACGACCCGGAGAGTGAAGAGTTCGTCCTGATCGACACCTGCTACGGTACGCACCACCTGCAGTTCGGCGAGGACAAGAACGACACCCTCTGGTTCAGCGGCGACAGCCAGTCGATCGGCTGGATCGACACGAAGGCCTACGACCTGAGCGGCGACGAGATCGCGTCGCAGGGCTGGTGCCCGACCGTCATCGACACCAACGGCGACGGTGTGATCACCAAGCCGTGGAACGAGCCGAACCGTCAGGGCCAGGTCGAGATCGACCCGGCGCTCGACACCCGCACCGTCGGCTTCGGGTACGGCATCATTCCCAGCTCGATCGACGATTCGGTCTGGATCACCCGCACGGGTCCGTTCCCGGGCCGGCTGGTGCGCCTGGACCGCGGCGACAATCCGCCCGAGACCTGCATCGCGGAGGTCTACGAGCCGCCGTCCATCGAGAACCCGAACGTCGACGCGTCGCAGACCGGCTTCGCGCCGCGCGGCATCGACATCGACCGCCACGGCGTCGTCTGGACCGCCCTGTCGGGCAGCAGCCAGATGGCCAGCTTCGACCGCTCGAAGTGCGCCATCACGAGCGGTCCCGAGGCGACCGGCCAGCACTGCCCCGAGGGGTGGACGCTGTACAACGTTCCCGGCCCGCAGATGAAGGGCGTGGAAACGCCGGGCAGCGCCGACTTCCACTACTACAGTTGGGTCGACCAGTACAACACCCTCGGGATGGGCGAGAACATCCCGATCGCGAACGGCTCCGGGTCGGATTCGCTGCTGGCCCTCGATCCGGAAACCGGCGAGTGGACCACGCTGCGGGTGCCGTACCCGATGGCGTTCTACTCGCGCGGGCTCGACGGCCGCATCGACGATCCGACGACGGGGTGGAAGGGCCGCGGCCTGTGGGCCAACTACGGGGCCAACTACGTCTGGCACACCGAGGGCGGCAAGGGCACCAAGAGCAAGATGGTGCACTTCCAGCTCCGGCCCGACCCGCTAGCGAAGTAGGTCGGACGCACTCGCAGCTTCGGTTCGAAGGGGGCAGGCCGTTGGCGCCTGTCCCCTTCGTTTCGTCTCCGGCGTTGTACGAGGCATGATTACGGTGGAGTCACAGCCGACGCGGGCTCGGGACATCCGGGAAACCGTCGCGACGGCGCGTCGGCCGTCCGGAAAGGAGCGAACGGCATGAGTCAGAACACGGCGATCCTGCTCGGCGCCGGAGCGATCGCGATCACCGTCGTGGGGGGCTCCTGCGCGACGAACGCCAGCATCGCTGACCTGAGAAACGTCATGACGATGCGCATGGACAGCTTCGAGGAGCGCCTGTCGACCCTCGAAGGGGAGTTGCGCACGCAAGGAACGACCCTGGTGGAGCTGGCCGACGCGGTGCCGCCGCCTCCGCCGCCCGCGCCGGCGCCTCCGCCCCCCTACCACGTATTCGTCACGAACGAATATTCCGGCGACCTGACGGTCATCGCCGGAGGCACGAACGAGGTCGTCGACACCTTTGCACTGGGTAAGCGGCCGCGCGGCATCAAGGTGTCGCCGGACCGGACCCAGCTCTTCGTGGCGCTGAGCGGCTCGCCGCCGGCTCCGCCCGGCACCGACATGAGCACCCTGCCCCCGCCGGACCGTTCGGCGGACGGCATCGGCGTGGTCGACATCGCGGCCGGCGAGGTGGTGAACATCGTCCATGCCGGCACGGATCCCGAGCAGCTCGCGATCAGCGCGGACGGCACGCGGCTCTACGTCGCCAACGAGGACGCGGGCGAGGCGAGCGTCGTCGACATCGCCAGCGGCGAGTTCCTGGCCCGGTTCCCGGTCGGGGGCGAGCCCGAGGGCGTCCGCATCAGCCCGGACGGCAGCGTGGTCTACGTCACCTCGGAGGAGGACAACCAGGTCTCGGTCATCGATACCGCCGCCAACGAGGTCATCGCGGTGTTCGAGGTGGGCGCCCGCCCGCGCGCGACGGGGTTCTCGCCGGACGGCAGCCGCGCCTACGTGACCGCCGAGAACAGCGGCACGGTGCATGTCGTCGACACGTCGACCCACGAGGTCATCGAGACGATCCAGCTCACCGGTGAGTTGATGCGGCCGATGGGCGTCGTCGTGTCGCCCGACGGGTCGCGCGTCTACGTGACGAACGGGCGCGGGCGCGACGTGGTGGTCATCGACGCGGCCACCAACGAGGCGGTGGCGGAGGTCGAGGTGGGCGATCGGCCGTGGGGCATCGGCGTCACCCCGGACGGCCGGTACCTCTACACCGCGAACGGCCCGTCGCACGACGTCAGCGTCGTCGACACGGAGACGTTGGAGGTGATCGCCCGCATTCCGGCCGGCGAGCGGCCGTGGGGGATTGCCATCGTGCCGGCGGAGTGATCGCGCGCTTGACGAATTACAAATGACCGACTAGACTAGAAAAGCATTTACTCCCCGTCGGACTTGCCGGAATCCGTCCTGCATTGTCAGGGAACGGAGAAGGCCCCGACGGGGTTATTTTTTTCCTCCGCACGTGCCGCCAGAACCTGCCACGAAACGTGTCGTATCATTCTTCGACGGCCAAAACCTATTTTGGCACGCCAAGGCTGCGTTCGGGCATCAGCATCCGAACTACGATCCGAACCTGCTCAGTGAGGCCGTGTGTCGTAGGAATGGCTGGCGAAGTCACGGCGTGCGGTTCTATACGGGTGTCCCTTCGGCCGATAGAGATCCACGCTGGCACGCGTACTGGCAGCGTCGGCTTCTGAGCATGCGGCGGGCAGGTATCCATGTGACGTCTCGTCCCATTCGTTACCGCACGAAGGAAGTCCGCTTGGCGGACGGCACGCGTCAACAAATCGATGCGACGCAAGAGAAGGGTATCGATCTTCGACTGGGACTGGATGTGGTTCGCCTTGCTCGCCAAGGCCAATTTGACGTGGCGGTGATCTTCAGCCAAGACCAGGACTTGCGGAGGTCGCGACCGAAATCCGAGACATCTCCCTCGCCGTGAACCGTTGGCTGAAGATCGTGTCGGCTTTCCATCCAGTTCCACCGCCTCTGCAGGGAGAGGCATCGACAAGACCGACTGGTTCAAGATGGATCAGGCGTTCTACGATGCCTGTCTCGACCCAAAGGACTATCGGCAATGAGGGGCGAAGTGCGATAGTCCGGGGCGCCCCGGGTGGCCCGGATGATCCTGTTATCGCTGCTACACTGGCGGGAGACTGACGGCTGAAGAAGTCCGACCCATGAGCGAACCCGATCTCGCCATCACCCTCGGCGTCGAGGAGGAGTTCTTCCTCGTCGACCCGGAAACACGTGACCTGGTGTCCGATCCCGACCCGGACATCTTCGCGGCGTGCGAGCGGCAGCGCGGGCCGCACAAGGTCGTGCACGAGGCGCTCCGGTCGCAGATCGAGACCAGCACGAAGGTCTGCGGATCGGTGGCGGAGGCGCGCGAGGCGCTGCGGGAGACCCGGCGGCTGGTCGTCGAGTCGGCCGCGAAGCACGGGGTGGCGGTGATGGCCGCGTCGAGCCATCCGTTCGCCGAGTGGCAGTCGCAGCTCATCACGCCCCGCGAGCGGTACGAGCGCTTCGCCGTCACGTTCCAGGAGAGCGTGCGGCGGCTGATCGTCGGCGGCATGCACGTCCACGCCGGTTTCGGTGACGCCGATTCGCGCATCCGGGTGATGACCGCGACCCGGCGTTACCTGCCGCTGGCGCACGCGCTGTCGACCTCGTCGCCCTTCCACGCGGGCCGCGAGACCGGGTTCAAGTCCTGCCGGTTGAGCATCATGGGTGCGCTGCCGCGAACGAGCATGCCCGGTCCGTTGCTGTCGCGGGCGGACTACGAACGCATCGTGGCGGCTTACCGGCGGATGGAGTTCATCGAGAGCGGCAGCGAACTCTGGTGGGACGTCCGGCCCTCTCAGGACTATCCGACGGTGGAGATGCGAATCTGCGACACCTGCCCGCGTCTGGACGATGCGGTGAGCCTCGTCGCGCTCTACGCGTCACTGGTCCGCCGGCTGCTGCAACTGGACCGCCGTGGTCTGCTGCCGCCCGATCCGCCCACGGAGATCATCGCCGAGAATCGCTGGCTGGCCCAGCGTTACGGCGTGCTCGCTTTCCTCGGCAACGTCTGGGGTAGCGGCGGACGCGTGGACATCCAGGACTACGCTGCCCGGCTCGTCGAGGAACTGGCCGACGACGCCCGCGACCTCGGTTGCGAGGACGAGTTGCAGCACGTGCTCACGATCATCCACGACGGCAGCAGCGCCGACCGGCAGCTCGACCACTTCCGTCTCCGCCGGCTGGAGGGCGATTCGCACGAAGAGGCGTTGCGTGCCGTGGTCGACCTGTTGATCGCCGAGACGCGGGAGGGCATCGAAGTCGATGCGTGACGTCCTGCCGGCAGCCCGGTGCTTGTTCGCCTCGCGGCCCGCCCGTGTTCCGATCGTCGAGGTCCCGTATCCGTTCGGCGAGACCTGCGCCGCGCTGATCGAGGATTCGACGGCTTGGCGCTGGAGTTGATCGAAGCCGTTTCCCGACTCGGGCCTGGCCCTCCCCTCGCTCCTGCTCTTCGTGGCCCGGACCCGCCGGCCCCGCCGCCTGTCCGGAACCCTACTGATGTACGCTGGGACCGCGAGGCCATGCTGACGACGGACGAGCTACGGGCGTTGATCGCGAACCACGAGTCCGACCGTGCGGAGTTGACGACCTCCACGAAGAAGACGGACAAGTTCGGGGAGGCGATCTGCGCGTTCGCGAACGATTTTTCCGATCACCGACAGCCGGGCTATCTGATCGTCGGGGTGGACGACAAGGGAAGGGTCGGCGGTCTGACCGTGGGCGACGAGCTGCTGCGGAGTCTCGGCAACCTCCGTTCGAACGTCAACATCGAACCGCTGCCGGGCATGACCGTGCAGAAGTACTCGTTGCCGGAGGGCGAGGTGGCGGTGGTTGAGGTCCTGCCGTCAGATCTCCCCCCCGTGCGATACAAGGGCAGGGTCTGGATTCGGGTAGGTCCATCGCGCCGCGGCGCGAACCAGCAGGAAGAGCGGATCCTGATCGAGAAGCGAACGGCGCTGCAGCGGTCGTTTACTCTCCGCGAGCGAACGGTGGCGGACTACCCGCCGGTGGCGATTCGCGAGCTGCTGTTGAATGCAATCATGCACCGGTCGTACGAGACCAATGCCCCTGTTCGGTTCTACTGGTACGATGACCGCATCGAGATCCAGAACCCAGGCGGGCTCTACGGCATGGTGTCGCGCGAGAACTTCCCACGACAGACGGACTACAGGAATCCGGTTCTCTCCGGCGCATTGGCGACGCTCGGCTACGTCAACGCGTTCGGGCGCGGCGTGATCCGTGCGCAGGAGGCACTGCGGAGAAACGGTAACCCGGAGGCGGAGTTCACGTTCGAGACCTCCCACGTGCTGGCGACCATCCGGAGGGCGGCGTGAAGACGATCGCCTTCTTCAACAACAAGGGGGGCGTCGGCAAGACCACCCTGGTCTATCACCTTGCCTGGATGTATGCGGAGCTCGGGTACTCAGTGGTGGCGGCGGACCTCGATCCGCAGGCCAACCTGAGCGCCGTGTTTCTTAGCGAAGACCGACTCGAGGAGTTGTGGCCTGATGATGAGCATCCCGACAGCATTCTAGGCGCGGTCTCTCCCATCCTGCGGGGGGTCGGCGACATCCGGGAGCCGCATGTCGAGCCAATTACCACTAACCTCGGCCTGGTCGTCGGTGATCTGGGTTTGTCGAGTTTCGAGGCGAAGCTGTCTTCGGCGTGGCCGGACTGTCTGGGTCGTGACGAGTCTGCATTCCGTACCGAGTCGGCCTTCTACCGCACGATCCTCAACGCCGCGTACAAACGGAATGCTGACTTGGCCCTCGTTGACGTCGGCCCGAACCTGGGCGCCATCAACCGGGCCGTTATCGTTGCGGCCAACTTCGTCGTCTTTCCGCTGGCTCCCGATCTGTTTTCCCTGCAAGCACTCCGCAACGTCGGACCGACGCTCCGCGAGTGGCGCAACGATTGGCAGGACCGCTTGGAACGCCGTCCGCAGGTGCAGGACCTGCAACTGCCGACCGCCGATATCCTGCCGGCCGGCTACATTGTGATGCAACATGCTGTTCGTGCGGGTCGTCCCGTGCAGGCGTACCAGAAATGGATCAAGCGCATTCCGAACGTCTATCGTAAAGAGGCGCTCGAGCAGACCGGCAGCAGCGTGTCCTCCACGGAAAACGACTCGGAATGCCTTGCCACTCTCAAACACTACCGCAGCTTGATGGCCATGGCTCACGAAGCCCGCAAACCGATGTTCCATCTGAAAGCAGCGGACGGTGCTTTGGGTGGTCACATATACGCCGTGCAGGATTGCTATCGGGATTTCGGGACGCTGGCGCGTCGGATTGCCGACAGGTGCGGCTTCCGCGAGTCGTTGGACTGAATTGGGCGGTAAGGTAGACGGAATCTGATGGTAACCGAAAAATACTCGAAACGATTTGCGGAGCTCGCTTGAATCCTTGGCAAGCGTCATGCTTTATAGGTGACAGTGTCACGGAATTGACACGACGCGATCGGCGTGTCAGCATCTCCGGGTGCTGCGCCGCCACCTGACCGAAGCACTCTGCGCCGCCGCGGCCCTCAACCCGTGCGTGACCCTCACCGGTCCCCGCCAGTCGGGAAAGACCACGCTCGTGCGGGCGCTCTTTCCGGACCACCTGTATCTGTCGCTCGAAGCACCGGACCTTCGCACGCGGGCAATCGAGGACCCGCGCGGTTTCCTGGCGCAGGGAGACAGACTGATCCTGGACGAGATCCAGCGCGCGCCGGATCTGCTCTCGTACATCCAGATCCTCGTCGACGAGGACGATCGGTCGGGACGGTTCATTCTGACCGGTTCCCAGAACATCCTGCTCATGGAGTCGGTTTCGCAGACGCTGGCGGGACGCACCGCCCTGGTCCGCCTGTATCCGCTGTCGCTCGCCGAGCTGCTCGAACGGCCGCCGGTGGATGCGGAGCACCTGGACGGGGATGACGCGGGCGGCGCCGCCGCGGTGCCGGACCGAAGTCTCTGGAAGACGCTGGTCGACGGCTTCTATCCGCGGATTCACGATCGGGGCGTCCCGGCCGGGGAGTGGCTTGCGGACTACCTCCGCACGTACATCGAACGGGATCTTCGCGAGGTGATGCAGGTCTCGGATCTGCGCAGCTTCGAGCGCTTCATGCGCCTCGCCGCCGCCCATACGGGGCAGGAGCTCAACCTGACCGGCCTCGCCAGTGACGTAGGGATCACCCAGCAGACGGCGAAGCGCTGGCTGGCGGCGTTGGAGATCGGCTATCTGGCGACAACGCTCCCGCCGCATCATGCGAGCTACCGCAAGCGCCTGCGTAAACGCCCGCGGTTGCACTTTCTCGATACCGGGCTCGCCTGCTACCTGCTGGACATCCGGGACGCGGCGACCCTGGAACGCCACCCGTTGCGCGGCGCCATCTTCGAGTCGTTCGTCGTATCGGAGCTGATCAAGAGCTTCGCGGCCCGGCGTCGTGACGCGCCGCTGTACTTCTGGCGGGACGCTACCGGGCACGAGGTGGATGTGCTGATCGACACTGGTGGGCGGGTCATCCCGCTCGAGGTGAAGTCGGGCCGGACCGTCGCCGCCGACGCGGTCGACGGGCTTGTCTGGTGGACGTCGATCTCCGGGAATCCGAACCGCGGCGGGGTACTGGTCCATGGAGGCAGCGAGCGCTTCGAGTTCAAGGGCGTCCGCGTGCTGCCCTGGTTCCTGCGCTGAGAGAGGTTCGACGGGCCCTGGCGGGACCCGGCTTTGCCACCGGCTGTAAGATGGCGCCCGGAGGGTGACGATGCGTGAAATGAAGATGATTGCGGGAATGTCGGCGGCCGTGCTGGCCGTGGCGGTAGTGATCTCGGCCGCACGGCCAGCGGCCGAGCAAACGATCACCGCCGACGAGCTCGCGGAACTGACGGCCATCCGGCCGGTGCCGGGCAAGAACGGGCTGTACGTGATTCCGGGCTACGACGGCGGCGTGACCGGCGGCAACGTGGCGGTCCGGGTAACCAACGACGGCGTGATCATCGTCGACAACAAGTTCCCGCACAGCTTTCGGATGATCATGTCCGAGGTCCGCAAGGTGACGTCGCTTCCGATCAAGTACGTCCTCGACACCCATCATCACGGCGACCACGCCGGCAGCAACGCCGACTTCATGGCGGTCGGCGAGGTGATCTCGCACAAGAACGCGCGCCGGAACATGCTTCGCAACAACCAGCCCGGGGCGCCGCGCATCGTCTTCAGCGACGAGACGTCGGTGTTCCTCGGCGGGGTCGAGGCGCGGGCGCATCACTTCGGGCGCGGCCACACGAACGGCGACGCGGTCATCTACTTCCCCGAGCTGCGAACGATACACACCGGCGATCTCTTCATCTGGGGGCAGCGGTCCGACGGCAGCACGTTGGCGCCCTTCATGGACTACAACAACGGCGGGAGTGGCCTGGCCTGGACGGCCACGCTGGACGGCGTGCTGGCGCTCGACTTCGATACCGTGATTCCGGGCCACGGCCCGGTCCTCTCGAAGGACGAGGTGCGCATCTTCCGCGACCGGATGCAGACGTTGCAGGATCGCATGCGGGCGGCGGTCGAGGCGGGCGCCAGCCGCGACGACGTGCCGGACCGGGTGCAGACCGCCGATCTCGACTGGCCGTTCCGTCCGGCGGCGCTGCAGGCGCTCTACGATGAGGTGTCCGCGGACCGGTAGGGTGCTCGAACGGCGGCGGCGGGTGATTCAGTCTGCGCCGGATTCGACGACTTCATCCAACGCTCGCGACGCGGCGATGAACATCTCCTTCAGGACCAGCATACGCTGGCGCTTCAACTGCTCGACGCGCTGCCACAAGGCGTCGTTGATGCGGACCAGCGCTTCCTCGCGCATCTCTTCGGAGAGCGTGCACTCGTTGATGTACTCGTACTTCTCGATCGTGAATCCGGCGATGTCCTTCAGGTTGTCGCCTACGACATCGAAATCGATCTCGCCCCGGAGAATCGGAGGCTCCTGCTCGCCGGAGCCCGGATCGGCGGACAGCGCATCGATCGCCTGCTTGTCGGAGCCGTGCGTCGGCACAATCCTGTCGATGCCGCTCACCGAGAAGACCTCGCGAATCGGCCCTGGGAGCGAGCAGACGGCCGCCTGCGCGCCTCGTTTCCTGAGCTGCTTGGCCAGCATCAGCACGACCCGCAGTCCCGCGCTGCTCATGAAGGCGACCTTCTCGAAGTCCAACACCACGGTCCTGGCGGTCGGGTTCAGACCGGATTCGAGGACGCGCTCGAACTCCACCGTATTGGAGCTGTCAATGCGTCCCTCCATCCTGGCGATCGCGGCGCCTTCCCGCTGTTCCCAGTTGATTCGCATACCGGCTGGCTACCTCTTCGAAATAACAGGCGGTCTCGTCAACTCATGCCAAACGCTGGCGTCTCGTGAAATGCTACACCGATGCGCCTGCAATCCACGAGCCGGGCGCCGGCGCGTGCCGACGTGCAGGCCGGGATGAGGACGCGATTCCCGGCGCCGCGGCTCCCCGGCGACGCGCGTGCCGCCGCAGCAGCCAGCATGGTATAACGGGGGCGGGCAGGCGGCCGCCCCGCGCGCGGCCGCGTCCGGCCGCCGGGTCGGACCTCGGAGTGGAGCAGGGGAGGACGGGACGATGGACGGGATGTACTGCTGCAGCTACGCGCGCTTCGCCGTGCGCGCCGGGATCGTCGCCGCCATCGTCGGCGTGGCGCTGTTCGCCGCGGCGAGTCTGGCCGGCGCGCAGACGATCGGGACGGAGACGAGCCAGCCGGGGACCCATGTCATTCGGGGGCTGGCCGACGACGGCTGTCTCTACGCGGCGGCCGACGTTGCCGTCACCCCCTGATTCCGGGCCGGGCCACAGGACCATGCAGACAGGATCGACAACCGTGCGGCAGAGGCGTCTTCACGTGTCAATACCGGCGGCGGCCGTCGTGCTGCTGTCGGTGGCCAACCTGTCCGGCGGCGTGTTCGAGGCGCAGGCGGGCCAGGACGGGCGGACGGTGTGGGACGGCGTCTACACGGCCGGGCAGGCGGCGCGCGGCAAGGTCGTCTACGACACCAGTTGCGGTGCGTGCCATCTGCCCGACATGAGCGGTTCGGACGAGGCGCGCCCGCTCGCCGGCGAGCGCTTCATGCAGGACTGGCGCGAGGACACGCTGCACACGCTGTTCGTCCGCATCCGCAACCTGATGCCGTTCGACGAGCCCGCGACCCTCAGCGCCGACGCCTACCTCGACAGCGTCGCCTACATCCTCGAGTTCAACGGGTTCCCGCCCGGCGAGCGCGAGTTGACGTCGGAGGGCCTCGAGGACATCCGGATCGAGGGCCGGGACGGGCCGGCCGAGGTGCCGAGCTTCGCCCTGGTGGAGGTGGTCGGTTGCCTGACCGAGGATGCCGGCGGCTGGCTGCTGACGAACAGCACCCGGGCCGTTCGCACGCGGGACCCGTCCGCCTCGACCGAGGACGAGCTGAGCTCCCTCGGCTCCCGTCCGACGGGCACGCGGACCTTCGGCCTGATGAACGTCTACCCGAATCCGGCCGAGCACGCCGGACACCGGATGGCGGTCAAGGGATTCCTGATCCGCGACCCGAACGGCGATCGGATCAACGTCAGCTCGCTCGGGATGGTCGCCGATGCCTGCGCGCGGTAGGTGAGCGCGCCTACTGGCCGGCCGGCTTCACCACGGCCACGCTGTTCACGTCCTTCTGGTGCCTCGCGGCGTCGTAGACCCCGCTGTCCCGCATGATCCGACGCAACAGCTCCGCGGTGTGGTCGGCGCGCTTCACCGTGCCGGTGTAGTGCACCCCGTCCGCGATGCGCAATGGCGTCCAGCCCTCCTGGCTCTCCGCAAGGAGATCGGCGCCCCGCTCGGCCAGGAACTCCACGATCGGGTTCGCGCCCCGCAGCGCGGCGCCGTGCAGCGCCGTGTAGCCCCGGTCGTCGGCCCCGTTGACATTGTGATCGCCCAGCTCCCAGGCGAGCTGCACGGCCTCGAACGCCTCCTCGTTGGTCCCGGCGCTCTCGCCCAGGTTGAAGATGCCGACCCCGGCCGCCACCATCAGGGGCGACGCGTTGCCCTCGGTCGGCAGCCGCGAGTCGGCGCCGTACTCCGCCAGCAGGCGCATCAGCGGCGGGTCGGCATGCTTCGCGGCGAGCAGGTACGGCGTGGCGCCGACGCGGTTCAGGTTGTTTCGCTCGCGGTTGTTGAACCGCGCGGTCTGGCGTGCGTTGGGGTCGGCGCCGTTGTCGAGCAGGAAGCGCGCGAGGGCCAGGGTGTCGACGCGGTCGAGCAGCACCACCGGCGGCATGCCCTTGCCGGAGTTCGGGCGCCGGGTGTAGGCCAACTGGTGCAACGCGGTCCAGCCCTGCTCCGCCGCGTTGGGATCGGCCCCGCGCTCGACGAGGTACTGCGCCAGCGAGAAGTGCCCGTTCATCACCGCGAGCACCAGGGCGCTGGTGCCGATGGTCGGGTCGCGCCGGGCGTCCTCCGGAGCGTCGTCCTCGGTGGCGGGCGGCCGTATGGTGTCGTTGACGTCGGCCCCCGCTTCGAGGAGCGCCACCACGGCGTCGGCCCTGCCCGCGCGGGCCGCGTACAACAGCGCGGACCAGCCGGCCGTGGAACGTTCGTCGACGGCTGCGCCGAGCTCGATCAGCGCATGGACGGCGGCCGGATGATTCTCTGCGGCGGCCCAGTGCAGCGCGGTCTGCCCGCGCCAGCTCTCGCGTGCGCGCAGGTCCGCGCCGCGGGCCAGCAGCAGCCGCAGCACGTCGACGTCGCCGGTCCGCGCTGCGGTCATCAGCACGGTCTCGCCCTCCGGCAGCGTCGTGTTCGGGTCGGCGCCGGCGTCGAGGAGCGCCTCCACGATGGCCGCGCTGCCGCGGCCGGCAGCCAGTGCGAGCGGGGTGACGCCGTAGCGGTTGGCGGCCTCCACGTCGGCGCCCGCGCCGAGCAGGAGCCGCGCGGTTTCGACCTGACCCCTGTACGCGGCCCAGTGCAGGGCGGTGGTTCCGTCCGTCTCGGCGCCGTCGACGTCGACGTTCCTCTCCAGCAAGGCCCGGACGGCGTCGGCGTCGGCGGCCCGGGCGGCTTCCACCAGGGGCAGATCACGGGCAGGCGCTGCCGTAGCCGTACCGGCGAGCGACATGCCGAAGACCGCCAGGAGCACAACGCGCAACGACAACCCCGCCACTTTGTCGGCTATCCGCATTTCGGTTCTCCCCGATCCTGCTTGCTTCGCGATCTCTCGCGAAATGAACGGCTGCGCTTCGTCACTCGCCCGGCGGAGATGCCGTGCCGGCGATCGCGATCTCGACGGCTCGGACGCGATCGTCCAGACGCCGGACGTCGGCGCGTACCTCTGCGAGGTCGGTACGCAAGTCGGCGAAGTCCGCCCGCACGTCAGCGAAGTCGGCGCGTACATCCGTTCGCAACGTGTCGACGGCGCTGGCCAGACGGTCGATCTCACGACTCGTGGAACAGGTGCCGATGGAAATGGAGCCGGCAAGGGCACCGGCGGCTACGAGTATCGTGAGCCTGTCCGCGCGCTCCATTGGCCCATGTTATCGCAGATCCGGTCGCCTCTCCACGGGCGATTGTCGTTGACAACCGGTGTGAACGACGTAGGATCTACCGGGTTGGGGTATCGACTGTCCGGGTGCTTGGCCGGGATCGTGTGCGGCCGCAGGGAAAACCGATGACGCGACGCTTACTCGTCCTCTTCGGCGTCTGGATGGTAGCCGGGATGGTGTGGCTCGCGCCTGCGGCGACGGCCGGCCCGGGGCAGGATCCTGCTGCTGCGGAGCCCTCGCCGGTAGCCGCCCACGAGGCGCTGCTTCAGCGCTACTGCCTGACGTGCCACAACGAGCGGCTCGCCGCCCGCGGCACGGTTCCGATCGCGTTGCGCACCGGCGACCTGGCCGACGTGCCGGGCACGGCGGACGTCTGGGAGAAGGTGATCCGCAAGCTCCGCACGGGTTCGATGCCGCCGGCCGGCAGACCGCGTCCCGAGGCGGAGGCCAGCGACGCGCTCGCGGCCTGGCTGGAGACCGAGATCGACCGCGTCGCCGCCACCCATCCCAATCCGGGACGGACGGAGCCGCTGCACCGCCTCAACCGCACGGAGTACCAGAACGCGATCCGCGATCTGCTGGCGTTCGACGTCGACGCCGCGGCGCTGGTTCCGGCCGACGATCAGAGCTACGGGTTCGACAACATCGCGGGGGTGCTGAAGGTTTCGCCGACGCTGCTCGAGCGGTACATGAACGCGGCGCGCACGATCAGCCGCCTGGCCGTCGGGGCGTCGCCGCTGGCGCCGGCCGGCGAGACGTTCCGCATCGTATCGGACCTGTCCCAGTATCAGCATCGGGACGGCCTGCCGTTCGGGACGCGCGGAGGCATGTCCGTCGAGTACAACTTCCCGCGCGACGCCGAGTACGAGATCGAGCTGGAGCTGCTCGACCTGTTCGCCGGCGCCCCGATCCGCGAGCCGCACCAGCTCGAGCTCAGCGTCGACGGCGAGCGGGTCGCCGTCTTCCACCTGACGCCGCCCGACCCCGACCGCGATCAGGGCGCGGCCTACAACCGCGGTCCCGACTCGCTGCGGGCCCGCGTGCAGGTCGGGGCCGGCCCGCGGGTGGTGACGGCGGCGTTCATCAAGAAGACCAGCGCGCTTGCCGAGAGCGTCCGGCAGCCCTTCGACCGGCCGCACGGCGAAGGCGACTATCTGCTGTACCAGCCGCATCTGGGCACGCTGACCATCTCCGGCCCGTTCAATACGCTCGGGGCCGGCGACACGCCGTCACGGAGCCGCATCTTCGTCTGCCGGCCGGAGGGCGAGGCCGGCGAGACGCCGTGCGCGCGGGAGATCATCTCGACGTTGGCGCGGCGGGCCTACCGGCGGCCGGTGACCGCCGCGGATGTCGACGCCCTGCTCGTCTTCTACGACGAGGGCCGGGCCACGGGCGGCTTCGAGGCCGGCGTCGAGCGGGCGGTCCGCGCCCTCCTCGTGAGCCCCGACTTTCTGTTTCGCGTGGTGTCGGATCCGCCCGGGACCGCGTCCGGGGCTCCCTACCGCCTGAGCGACCTGGAGCTGGCGTCGCGCATCTCGTTCTTCCTCTGGAGCAGCATTCCGGACGACGAGCTGCTGGACGCCGCCGCCGCGGGGCGGCTGCGGGATCCCGGCGTCCTGGAACGGCAGGTGCGGCGGATGCTGGCCGACCCGCGGTCCGAGGCGCTGGCGAAGAACTTCGCCGGCCAGTGGCTGCGACTGCGCAACATCTCGGGCGCCCTCCCGTCGGACGTGCTCTTCCCCGACTTCGGCGAGAGCCTGCGGCAGGACTTCGTCCGGGAGACCGAGCTGTTCTTCGACAGCGTCATGCGCGAGGACCGGAGCGTCACCGAGTTGCTGACCGCCGATTACACGTTCCTCAACGAACGCCTCGCCCGGCACTACGGCGTAACCGGCGTCTACGGCAGCGATTTCCGGCGCGTGGCGCTGACCGACCGCAACCGGCGCGGCCTGCTCGGCCAGGGCAGCATCCTGACCGTCACCTCGTACTCCGACCGTACGTCGCCGGTCGGACGCGGCAAGTGGGTGCTGGAGAACGTCCTCGGGACGCCGCCGCCGCCGCCGCCGCCCAACGTCCCGGAGCTGGAGCCGGCCGAGGACTCGGGCAGGGTGCTGGCGATGCGCGAGCGGATGGAGCAGCACCGGGCGAACCCGGTCTGCGCGAGTTGCCATCGGTTGATGGACCCGCTGGGGTTGGCCCTGGAGAACTTCGACGCGGTGGGCCGCTGGCGCGGGCACATGCCGGGCGGCATCGCCATCGACGCGTCCGGTGCGATGCCCGACGGGACGCCGTTCGACGGCCCCGCGGATCTGCGCGGGCTGCTCGTCCGGAACCCGGAACAGTTCGTCACGGTCGTGGCCGAGAAGCTGCTGACCTACGCGCTCGGCCGCGGCGTGGAGTACTACGACGCGCCGGCCGTCCGCCGGATCACCCGCGCCGCGGCGGAGCACGACTACGGCCTGGCGTCGCTCATCGTCGGCGTCGTGAAGAGCACGCCGTTCCAGATGCGGCTGGCCAGGACGGACGCGGCCGCCAACTGAACGCGGAAGAAGAATCAGAGAAAACGGCTCGCTGATCAGGAGTAGCTGTCATGTTCATCACCAAGACCGCGTTGCCTCGTCGGACGTTCCTCCGCGGGATGGGGGTCACCCTCGGTCTGCCGCTGCTCGACGCGATGGTGCCGGCCGCCTCGGCGCTGGCGAATACGGCGGCCAAACCGGTCCGGCGTCTCGGCTTCGTCTACATCCCGAACGGGGCGGTGATGACCCACTGGCAGCCGGAGGGTGACGGCGCGCTCGACGAGCTGTCGCCCACGCTGAGCCCGCTCGCGCCGTTCCAGGACCAGGTCATCGTCCCGATCGGCCTGAGCCAGAAGCAGGCCGAGGCGCTCGGCGACGGCAACGGCGAGCACTCCCGGGCCGGGACCGTGTGGCTGAGCGGCGTCCACCCGAAGGAGACCGAGGGCGCCGACGTCCGCAACGGCATCACGGCGGACCAGATCGCCGCGCAGCACATCGGCGGCGACACGCCGCTGCGGTCGCTCGAGCTGGCGATGGAGCAGACCTACCTCATCGGCAACTGCGACAACGGCTACAGTTGCGTCTACACGAACAGCATCTCCTGGCGGACGGCGACGACGCCGAACCCGCACGAGACGAATCCGCGCATCGTCTTCCAGCGGATGTTCGGCGACGGCGGCACGCGCGAGGAGCGTCTGGCGCAGGTGCAGGAGGATCGCAGCATCCTCGACTGGGTGACCGCCGACATCGCGCATCTGCAGAAGAAGCTCGGCCCGTCGGACCGCAGCAGCGTGAACGAGTACCTAGACTCGGTGCGCGAGGTCGAGCGGCGGTTGCAGGTGGCGGAACGGCAGGGGCGCGAGTCCGTGCTGGAGCTTCCCGACCGCCCGGTCGGGGCCCCGGAGTCGTACGACGAGCACGCCCGGCTGATGTTCGACCTGGTGGCCTTGGCGTTCCGGGCCGACATCACGCGCGTCTTCGTGTTGACGCTCGGCAAGGAGCAGACCAACCGCGCCTATCCGGAGCTGGGCGTCAACGGCGCCCACCACGCGGTGTCGCATCACCAGCACGACCCGCTGAAGTTCGAGCAGGGCCACAAGATCAACCAGTACCACATCGGTCTGACCGCCCATTTCCTGAAGGCGCTGAAAGCGACGCCCGACGGAGAAGGCAACCTGCTGGACCACTCGCTCGTGCTCCACGGCGGCGGAATCAGCGACGCGAACGAGCACTCGCACATCGACCTGCCGCTGGTCCTGGTCGGCGGGGCGGGCGGGGTCAAGGGCGGCAAGATCCTGCGGCACTCGAAGGACACGCCGATGAACAACCTGCTGCTGGCGATGCTGGAGCGGGCCGGCGTGCAAACGGACAAGTTCGGCGACGCCACGGGCAGGCTGCCGCTGGAGCCGCTCTCCGGCGTG
Organism: Acidobacteriota bacterium; assembly: GCA_009861545.1. NCBI lineage: Bacteria > Pseudomonadati > Acidobacteriota > Acidobacteriota bacterium. The sequence goes on from VXME01000076.1 coordinate 82,497, forward strand.
TAGCGGGCCGTCGCGAATCGCTCACGGCGAGCCGGTCGGCGCCGCAGCGTGACGGCGCCGGCCGGCTCTTCGCCTGTACGAAGCTGCGGCCGTCGGCGGCGAGCCCCCGCCCGCCGGAGCGACGGCGGGCAGTGGTTCTCCGGTGCTCACACGAGCGGCTTGGTGTCCACGGTCACGGTCAGCACGTCGAGATCGTAGAACTGCTCGTGCCGCACTTCCTTCGCCACGTGGCGCAGGATGCGCGGCCCCACGTCCCTGAGCACCGAGTACTCCTCGTGCTCTTCGTCCAGCGCGTCGAGTCGGGCTTCCAGGTTGGCGCTGTCGGGGCCGCTCGCGAGCTCGATCTGCAGAAGGTCGTCCACCGGCCTCACTGCGACGCGGATCGGATGCGACTTCGACTCGGCCTGTCGGTCGAGCAGATACTGGAACGCTTCCTCGCCCGCCAGCTCGAGACGGCTGGTGGCGACGTCGTCCCAACCGGCGCGTTCCGCGGCGGCGTCCAGCACGGCGCGCAGCTTCGACTGCGACCGTACGCTCGGCTCCAGCACGATGTGTGGGCCGCGCTGTCCGAGGGACACGAGCAGGGTGAGGGCCATGGCGACGATGCCGCCGGCCGCCATGCCGTTGTCGAGCACGCCCCTGGACCATTCGGGCAGGTGGTCCGGGAAGATGACGCCGTACTGGAAGCCCAGGCCCATCCAGAACGAGATGCAGACGATGAGGCCCTTCTCGTAGTCGAACCCGCCCGTGGTGACCATGCGCACGCCCTGCCGGAACAGCAGGACGATGAAAATGAAGATGTACGCGCCGGCGACCGGGTCGGGTACTACCTGCAGCACCGCCGCGATCTTGGGTACGAACGCCGCCAGAACGATCATGATCCCGGCGTAGAGAGCGACGCGCCGCGCGGCCACGCCGGTCAGGTCGGCGATGGAGATGCTGCTGGAGTACGTCGTGTTCGGCACGGTACCGGCGAGGCCGGAGAGCAGGTTGCCGACGCCGTCCGCGTTCAACGCCCGTTGAACCACCTTGAAGTCCACCGGCACCGGGGTGCGGTGGGACACGCGCTGTATCGCGATGGCGTCGCCGTAGGTCTCGATGGCGCCGATGATCGTGACGATGATGAAGGGGACGAGCAAGCCGAAGAACCGCGCATCGAGCGACAGGTCCAGTCCGGGCCAGCCGGTCCGCGGCAGGCCGAACCAGCCGGCGTTCAGCAGCGGCGCCCAGTCGAGGATTCCGGCCAGGCCGGCGACTGAGGTTCCCACCAGAATGCCGATGAACGGGGCCCACAGGCGGGTCGCGCCGCGGGCGTAGAGCGACACCAGGGTGATGGCCGCGAAGGTCGCGAAGGCTACCAGCGGTCCGCTCATGGACAGGCGGTCGATGCCGGGGGGAACGCCGGCCAGCAGATCGGTCGTAATGGGAAAGACGTTGACGGCGAGCAGCATGATCACCGTACCGCCGACCGTCGGCGTGATGAGCCGGCGGAAGAACGACAACCGTGCGGAAAAGAAGAACTGCACCAGCGCCGAGGCGGCCACGAGCGTCCCCAGCAGCGGCAGGCCGCCGGTGGCCACCGCCGCCGCCGAAACGCCGATGAAGGCCCCTGACGTGCCCATGTAGAGGGGATAGCCGGCGCCTATCGGTCCTGCCGGTCGGGCCTGCAGGATGGTCGAGAGGCCGCTGACGGCCAGGGCCGCGAACACCGCCCACTCCAGTCCCTCCGGGTAGCCCGCCGCGTTCAGCACGATGATCGGGACGAGAATGATCCCGGTCAGGACGAGGGTGACGACCTGCAGACTGAGGCCGATCGTCAGTCCCTCCGACGGTGTTTCGTCCACCGCGTACCGCAGGCGGGAATTCGAGGTCGATGCATCACTTGCGCTCATCGAGTGGCAGCTCCGTTCACGTGTGCGCCGCAGTGCGCTTGCGGACGGTTCGAGAGTCGTGGGAACTATAGCGCAACGGGTTGGCACGTATGGCGCAACCTGGACTCCCGTCAAGCGCACCACGGCGCACGGTCAATCAACGAGCGGGTGCCGAGATCGACACATCCCTGCCGTATCGTCGACTCTGGTACGCCTCGTGCGTTCATGCACCCGACAGCGGCGTTGCGGCTGCATGGCCGAGTTGCCATGTAGAGTACCAGTGATGATCGACCGCATCGTCGTCGAGAACTTCAAGAGCCTGCGGCGGGTGGATCTGCGCCTGGGGCGAATGAACCTGTTCGTCGGCGCCAATGCCAGCGGCAAGTCGAACTTCCTCGACCTGCTCCGCGTGCTGCAGGGTATCGGCAACGGCTTCACCATCAGCGAGATTCTGGACGGCAAGCCGCGGAGCGCGACCAGCGCGGTGTGGGACGGCATCCGCGGCGGAAGCCGCCGGGCCTGCTTCGCGAGTGCCGCCGAGGGCCTCGGCGGCGGTGACGTGACCATCGAGGTGCATGGCAGGTTCGCGGGTGGCCCTGATTCGCCCCGGGTCGGAGTGCAGGAGCCGGATTCCCAGGGTGAGCTCGCATCGAATTGGGAACTCTTGATCGCATTCTCGCCGACGACGAGGGGCGTGACCCGAGAGCGCTTCAAGGTGGACACTGTCATCTACGACACCGATCGCGTCGAGGGCTTCTCGGAGAAGGACGCGAAGCTACGGATCTGGTGCCCGGTCGAAGGCTCACAAGGCTGGTCCGTGGAGTTGCAGCGCACAAGTCCCGCATTGGGGCAGCTCCAGCGAAGAGTGTGGCGCCTCGATTCCGGGCTAAGAGACGGTGCGTCATCGGAGCAGTCGGAAGAAGCGTGTGGAGCTTGCCGGTACCTCGCTCGCGGGGTGGCCAGGTTGCTGGCGAACATCCAACCGATAGAGCCTGAATTGTCGATGCTGCGCGCCTATTCGCAGGTTGCCGAGGTGCAGCGCATGGGCGAACGCGGCGAGGACTTCGCGGCCCTCGTTCAGACCCTATGTAAGGACGACAGGACGAAGGACGCCTACCTGTCCTGGCTTCGCCAGCTTCGTCCCGAGGAGGTCGATGACGTCGGCGTGCGGCAGGGCGCCATGGGCGAGCCGCTGTTCGTATTGAAGGAGAACGGCCGGGAGTTCCCCGCGGCAATCCTCAGCGACGGCACCCTGCGCTTCGCGGCGCTCGCGGCCGCGTTCTTCCAGCCGGACATGCCCGATCTGATGACGATAGAAGAGATCGAGAACGGGATTCACGCGAATCGTGCGCGACTGCTGCTGGAACTGCTGCGCAGCCAGTCTGCGGCGGCGAATACGCAGGTGGTCGCAACGACACATTCGGCGGCGGTGCTCGACTGGCTTGAGGAAGAGGACTATCGGACGACGTTCGTCTGCAGGCGGGACGAGGAGACGGGCGAGTCGCGGATTCGTGCGCTGGCGGACGTGCCGCGTTTCATCGACGTTGTGAAGAGGAAGCCGGTTTCCGAGCTGCTCTCGGAGGGCTGGCTGGAAGCGGCGCTGTGAGCTTCCGCGTACTCGTCATCCCGGAAGATCCGACTTGGAACGGGTACATCCTGAAGCCCCTGACCAAGAAGTTGATGGAGAGCGCGGGGAAAACCCAAGGCCAGGATAGAAGTGCTGTCCAAGCCGCACCTCCGCGGCTATGCGGACGCGCTGCGGGCCATTCGTGAGGAACTTCCCGACGGCTACGGATTTCTTCGACCTCTGGTTGTTCTTTCCTGACGCCGACCGCGCGGGGGAAGACGCAATGGCACGCCTGGAGGCTGACATCCAAGCCAGAGGTATCGCGCTGCTCTGCTGTCCCGCAGAGCCGGAGGTCGAGATCTACGTCTGCGTCGGGTTTCAGGACGATCTGCCGGGCGGTTGGCAGGATGCTCGCAGGCATCCTCGGATGAAGGAGGAAGTCTTCGGGCCGCTGCTGCAGAGGCACGGCGATCCAAGGCGGGCGGGCGGCGGCAGAGACCAGATGATCGAGAGGTCGCTTCAGAACCTGCAACGGCTGTTTCAGTTGTGTCCCGAGACGCAGCGGCTGCGAGATCGGATCGCGGCGCACGTCGAGGCGGCTGATGCATAATTGCAGCGATGACCATGAAGATTCCCACGTTGCGGTGCCTCGTTTTCCTCGTGACGGTCTCGGTGCTCGGCACCGCCGCGGCCGCCGCCCAGGACCTGCGGATCGTGACCGCCGCCGCGGATCAGGACCGGGAGGCGGTGCTCGCGCTCCTCGATGAGGGGATCGACGTCAACACGGCACGGCCCGACGGCGTGACCGCACTGCTCTGGGCGGCGCACCGGGACGACGTCGAGCTGGCGGAGCGGTTGCTCGCCGCCGGTGCCGACGTGAACGCGTCCGACGACCACGGCGTGACCGCTCTGGAGCGCGCGGCCGAGAACGCGAGCGTCGCCATGGTCGAGACGCTGTTGGCGGCGGGCGCCGACGTCGACGCGGCGCAGACCAGCGGGCTCACCCCCCTGATGACCGCTGCGCGAACCGGCGGCGCCGATGTGGTGCGCCGGCTCATCGCGGGCGGGGCGGACGCCAACGCCGCGGTGACCGCGACCGGGAGCACGGCGCTGATGTGGGCGGTCTCGGAACGGCATCCCGAGGTCGTGCGGCTGCTGCTCGCCGCGGGCGCCGACCCGCGCGCCTCGACGCTAAAGGGGTTCACGCCGCTGATGTACGCGGCCCGCAACGGCGACATCGCCGCCGCGGCGACGCTCATCGCGGCCGGCAGCGACGTCAACGAGCCGAGCGCCGACGGCACTCACGTGCTGCCGTTCTCGATAGTCAGCGGCCAGGACGCGTTCGCCCTGTACCTGCTGGACCAGGGCGCCGACCCCAACGGCGAGATGGGCGGCGTCTCCGCCCTGCACGCGGCGGCCGGCAACGTCAGTCCGTGGCTTCTCGAGTGGTATCGCCGCCACGGCCGCAACCGTCTCTATGCCGGTCTCGGGGGCGTGCGGTTGAGCGCGGCTCGCCGCCTTGCCCTGGTGGAGGCGCTGCTCGAGCGCGGGGCCGATCCGAACGGCCGGATCACCGCGTGGGCGATGATCATGAACTACATCGGCTATCCGCGTAAGGGCGCCTTCGAACCCTTCGCCTGCGGTACCGGCGACCTTCGCGGCGCGACCCCGCTATGGGTGGCGGCCTACGACATGAACGGCGCGCGGGGGCAGGCACACGTCTTCGCGGTGATGCCGAGCGCTACGACGACCGGCGTCGAGGTCATGCGGGCGTTGCTCGATGCGGGCGCCGACCTGCACCTGACGACCAGTGACGGGACGACTCCCCTGATGGCGGCGGCGGGTCTCGGCCCCGCCACCTACACGCCGCGCGAGCCCCGCGGCGTGCGAGCCCGCAGCTCGGAGCGCGCGGTCGAGTTCCTGCACCGCGCCGGCGCGGACATCAACGCCACCAACGAGGCGAACTTCACGGCGCTTCACGGCGCGGCGTTCCGCGGCATGAACGAGGTCATCGAGTACCTGGTGCAGAATGGCGCGGACATCGACGCCCGCGACTTCCGGGGCAGGACCGCCTACCGCATGGCCGAGGGCTCGAAGCAGTCGTTCCAGTTCCAGAGCTGGCCCGAGACGGCGGCGCTCCTCGCCCGGCTGGGGGCCAACACCGAGCTCGGGATCCCCGGCACGGTCCAGGAACGGCTGCGCGACATCCCGGTCGACGCCGCGAACGACCAGCCGTGACGCTGCGCGCAACGGGACGACCAAAGAAGGCGCCGCCCGGCTATCCGTGGGAGGTGGTCGGCAGCACGCCGTACGCCGAGTCGTTCGACCTCGTGGCGGCCGACGACAACCTGAGCCGCGCCACGATCGAGGGCTGGGTCCAGCGTGCCACTGCCGAGGCCTTGTTCGAGATGGCGGGGCTCGACTTCGAGGAGGCGAAGCAGCAGGCGGCCTACCGCACGTTCGAGCCCATTCCGCTCGGGGTGACCGGGTCGCTGCGGATTCGGAACGAGCTGCGGCGCATCGACTCGCAGAACGTCATTGCGAAGATCGAGGGCAGCGGGGCCCCCGACGAGGTCGTCATGTACGTCGCCCACTGGGACCACATGGGCGTCGACCCGAGCCTGGAAGGCGATCAGATCTTCAACGGGGCGGCCGACAACGCCACCGGCACCGCCGGGCTCATCGAGATCGCGCGCGCGTTCACCCATGCGGAGGAGCCGCCGCGCCGGTCGATTCTGTTCCTCGCGGTGACGGCCGAGGAGCAGGGCCTGCTCGGATCGCGGCACTACGGGGAGAACCCGCTCTACCCGGCCGCGCAGACCGTCGCCGCGATCAATATGGACGTCCTCAACCAGTGGGGTCGGACGCGCGACATGACCATCGTCGGGGTGGGCCAGTCGGAGCTGGACGACGTGGCCGCCGACGTGGCCGCGCGCCTCGGACGCACCCTGGCGCCGGATCCGGAACCGGAGAAGGGCTTTCTACTACCGGTCGGACCACTTTTCGTTCGCCAAGGCGGGCATCCCCGCGTTCTACGGCGACCCCGGCGTGGAGTACATCGACAAGCCGGAGGGCTACGGCATCGAGAAGCGCACGGAGTACACGGTGAACGACTACCACAAGGTGTCGGACGAGGTGAAGCCCGACTGGGACCTGTCGGGGGCGCTCGAGGACCTGACGTTCATGTACCACATGGGCGCCCGGCTCGCGGCGACCGACGAGTGGCCGGTGTGGAGCGAGACCAGCGAGTTCCGGGCGATCAGGGAGGCGCAGCGGCCGCAGTAGGGACGGGAGCGCCGACCGGGACGGCGTGAAATCGCGCTGCCCCGAGTCGGTCGCCTCAGCGGACCCGATGGCTGAGGCGGCGCCAGAAATCCGCTTCGTCGGTCGCGGCCAGCGCCGCCGCCGTCACCGTATCTCGCGGCGTGTCGACGAGGGTCGGTGCGCGCTGCATGAACGCGTCCGACACCCGCTTTCCGCGCGCTTGCAGCAGGCTCTGCACGGTCGCCGCCAGTTCCTCGGCGCGACCTTTCGCGAGGCCTTCCGCGTGACCCTGTGCAACGCCTTCCGCGCGGCCCTTTGCGACACCTTCGGCACGACCCTGCGCGACGCCTTCCGCCAGCTTGCGTTCGCCCAGCACGCGCCACAGCGGATCGTCGTCGGGACCGGTTCCCTCCCGCTCGCCGAGCGTCCGTCCCACGCGCTCCAGCACCCGGTAGGTCGCGGCCGACGACACCAGCTCGGTCAATGCGGCGTGGATTTCCTTCGCCGTCCAGCCCGGAAACGCCCCGCTCGTCCGCGCGTACTGGAACCGGCCGTTCACCAGCCGATGAATCGTCAACCCGGCGGGACGCCGCCGCGTGGCCCCCGGCGGCACGACCACCCACAGCTCGGGGAAGCCCCACGCCTCGTAGAGCAGCAGCTTGCCGGGTCGCACGTCGGTTGTATGGTCCACCTCGAGCACCACGTCCGGGAAGTCGTTCTCGCCGATAATCAGGGACTTCACGGGCGTCGCAGCGCGCGTCGGGTGCAGGTAGAGCGTCTCGTCGGCCTCCATCGCCCGCTGGGCCCGGCCGTCGGCATCCCGCACCAGCAGGGTGACCGATCCGTACGAGATGATCGGCGTGCCGCGCACCGAGGCGATTCGTTCCGCCAGGTGGGGTAGCCGCCGCGAGGTTCCTTCGTGAACGCCGTACTTGTCGGCAACCACCCAGGCGGTCCCGGTCCGGGCGTCCCAGTGCTCGATGCGGTCGTCGAAATCCGCGAACTCCTCCCGCGTGAGCGAGATGGGCTGGCAGCCCGGGAACCGGAGCGCCTCGTAGTCCACCGACTCGCCGCGCGGCGGGTCAGAGGCCGTTGCGTCTGGTGTTTGTGTTCCGTCGCCGCCGCGCGCGGACAGCGGCGGCAGGTCCGCGTGAGGCATTCCCCATGTTAGCACCGGGGGAGGCGCGTGGAATCGGAGAGAAGAGGCGCGGATCAGGGTGCTGAGAGTGTGGTTTTCGCCAACTCCAGGAAGCGGCAGAAGGGGTTGGCCAGGCGCATCTGTTCCGGGGTGCGGCAGTCCGGCGTGAGGAGGTCGGGACTGGCGACGATGGCCGCCACGCAGCGGGCGCGGGAGGTGGCGACGTTGAGGCGGTGCAGGCTGTAGAGGAACGCCATCCCGCGCGGCGCCTCGTCGGCGGTCGAGGTGGCCATCGAGTAGATGGCGATCGACGCCTCCTGTCCCTGGAACTTGTCCACGGTGCCGACCCGTGCGCCTTCCGGCAGCGCCGCCCGCAGGGCTGCGACGTGCGCGTTATAGGGCGCCACGACCAGGATGTCCCGCAGCGTCAGCAGCTTCTGTTCACCTTCCTTGTCGATCCAGGCCGCGCCGGCGGCGAGCAGCTCGCCGAACAGCGCCGCGACGCGGTCGGCTTCCTCCGTTGAGGCGTTCGTGTTGCCGGCGTGCTCCACCGGTACGAAACGCAGGCCGTGTCCCGCCAGCGGGCCCGGTCCGACCACCGTCTGCCGAGCCAGCTCCGGGCGCGTGCCGAGCCGGCCCTCGTAGAACTGTTCCGTCGTGAACGCGCAGACTTCGGGGTGCATGCGCCAGGTGTGCTCGAGGAAGACGCCGCGGGACGGGCCGACGGTTGCCGATTCGCCCAGCAGGTGGCCGAGCGCCGAGACGTCGGCGCCGGGCGGGTGGACGCCCTGGATCGGCTGATCGAGCTGGCGCGGGTCGCCGAGCAGCACCAAGCTCTGCGCTGCCTGGCAGACGGCGAGGGTGTTGGCGAGGCTCATCTGGCCCGCCTCGTCGATCACCAGCACGTCCACCGCGTCGGCCATCTCCGGGCGGGACCACAGCCATGCGGTGCCGCCGGCGAGGTTGGCGTCGCCATTGGAGAGCGCCTCGGCCACTGTTTCGTTCGAGTGGGTCCGGACGATGCGTTCGTCCGGGCAGCCGTCGCCGTCGTTGGCCTTCTGGATCCCCCGGACATCGACAGCCGCGGGCTCGGCCGCCACGCCGCTTTGCTCGCGCCCGGGCCGCGCTCCTTCGCCGGGGCGCTCGTCCATCGCCCTGCACACGGCGCCGAGCAGGTTGGAGATCACCTTGTGGCTGTTGGCCGTCACGCCGACCCGCTTTCCGCCGGCCAGCAGGTCGAGGATCATCCGCGCGCCGGTGTAGGTCTTGCCGCTGCCGGGCGGTCCCTGCACCGGGAGGACGGAGCGGTCCAGCCGCGGGGCGATCCGCCGGACCGCATCCAGCGGTGCTTCTTCGGGAGCGACGAGGTTTTCGAGAGCAACGGCGTCTTCGGGAGCGGCGCCGTCCTCCAGAGGGAAGAGGCTCAGTGGATTGGCTCGAGGCTTCGCCGTCTCGAGACGCGGCGGCACGCGCCGCAGCAGGTCGAAGGCAGCACGACGCGCGCTCTCCGCCGCGAACCCGTCGGACGCCATGTCCCGGCCGAGGCGGAGCAGGCTGTCCCGCAACACCTGGCTGTTGACGGCGTCGAGCGGAACCAGTGCGGTCGGCTGGGGAACGGGCGAGTTGCGCCCGCGCTTCAGATCGATCGTGCGCTCCGCTTCGTCGAGCGCAACCACTGTCCCGCAGAAACCCCGCTTGCGCTCGTCGGATTCGGCGGTGTCGGGGTTCTTCGGCGAGTCACCCACCTCGATCTCGTGCGTCTGCTCCGGGAAGCGGTATCGATGGACGATCGACTTCTTGACCTGCCCCACCTCGCCCACGTAGCTGAGCGCGCCGAGCGTCGCCCGGCTGGCCACGTGCTCCTCCGCGCTGAAGCCGCAGCGGTCGAAGAACTCCCACCACATGGACTTCTCCTCGCGCCGGTGGAACTCCAGCAGGTGCGCCAGCAGCCGCCGCCCACGCTGCTCGTCGTCGAGTCCGTCGTCTCCCTCCGGCAGTCCAGCGGTGAGCGCCTCGAACAGCGCCGCGATCTCCGCCGCCGATTCCCGCTCCTGGTCGCGTTCTTCGTCCCGTACCGCGGGCCGCGGCACTGGCTGTCCTGTCAACGCCTCCAGATCGTGCCGGCATCCCGCCAGCCACTCGGCCAGCCGCAGCGTCGACAGGCAGTCGTCGCGGTTGTAGCCCTCTATCTCGGCGCGGAGGGCGTTCGCCGTGCCGTGCGCCTCGCCCGACTCCAGCGCCGCCTCGAACCGGACCAGCGCCCGTGTTGCGGTCGTCAGGTCGATCCGGCGCACGAAGCCGTAGAACGGCTCCAGCTTCTTGATGGAGTACCCCTCGACCGAGGCGCGCAGCCCCTGGCGGACCACCCGGTGCAGGTCGACGAAGACGCGCCCGCGCAGCAGCCGATCCACCTCTTCCTCGCGGGTGGCGTAGCGGCTCATCAGGCGCTTGACCGCGGTCGTCTCGTAGGCGCCGTAGTGGTAGATGTGGAAGCCCGGATACTCCCGCCAGCGCGCCGTGACGCGGTCGATGAAACGCTCGAACGCACGCTTCTCGGCCGGTTCGTCGAGCGCCCAGCAGCCGTCGTATCTGCCGTGCCGATCCGCGGCCCCGAAGAGGTACTCGAACCCGCCGTTCATTGCGAAGGCATCGCCTTCGAGATCGAAGAAGAGGTCGCCCGGCGAGGTTTCCGGCAGCGCGGCGAGTCCCTTGTCTTCCTGGACCGGCGTGATCAGCTCGTGCATGCGCCGGCCTTCACGCCGTCCCTGATCCTGGATGCGCGCCTGCTCCCGGATCCGAAGCAGCGCGTCGTGGCTCACGCCGTCCGGCGGCGGAGACGCCGTCGGGTCGAGCGCCCCGAGACCCGCCATCGTCGTCACGCCCCGGTCGACCAGCTTGCGCCGCTGCCTGCGCGTGATCCCGGCGACCAGCGACAGGTGATCGTCAGTGCGTCGGCGATCCGCACAGCCCTGCTTCCAGTCGCAGAGCGCACAATGGTCGACCGGCTCCGGATAGGTGTCCGGCGGCTCCGCCGCGTGCGCCTCGAAGCGCCGGCGGACGGCGCGGTAGTACGCGGAGTACTCCACGACCGGGAAGCTTGCTTCTCGAGGCCCGTCGCTGCCGCCGAGCGCCATGTGCATTCGCTCCGGCGTGGTGCCTTGCACCTGGGCCAGCAGGTCCGAATACAGCAGAAGCTGGAGCAGCGCCTCGCCCTTTGCGACGCGGGCCAGCTTCGCGTCGAGCACCTCGTACGACCAGCCGCCCAGCGCGCTTGCTTCGTCCACCCGGAGCAGGAAATCGGGATAGCCGCTCCACTGCCCGTCGTCGTCTTGCAGGCGCCCCTGGTAGACGACGTCGACCCCGCGCCGCATCGTTTCCCGGGTGCGCGCCGCGGCTTCCTCCGGGTCGCGCTCCGAGAACGGCGACTCGGGTGGCGTGACGATTTCCACGGCGCGGCCTTCTGCCGCGAACCGTTCCAGAAGGCGCCGTTCGTGCTCGATCCCGCGTTGCTTCAGGACCTCCGCGCGGGGGTCGTCGTACGGCGTCGGCCGCTCGATCTCCCCGAGCGCGGCGGCGCGGCGCAGGCCCGTCAGGTGGGCACAGGAGAGGTGGCGGCTGAGGTCGGTGGCGGAGAACAGGAGTCGGCCGTCGGCGTGGCGCATCGGGCGGGACGATAGCACGGGTTGTGACGGAGGACCGGTCACGCGGGCCTCGCGATGGGATCCGGATCGTTAGAGGCCATGTCCGGCGGCGTCTGGTACGATTCCGTCGTGGTGGGAGCTGCGATGAACCGTGGACCGGACGGCGCGACCGCATGAGCCGAAGCCGGCTGCTTCTACAGCGGATTCTCGCCGGTCGCTCGGATGCGAATCTGCGCTTCGACGACCTGCGTGTCTTGCTCCGGGAACTTGGATTCATCGAACGCGTGCGGGGAAGCCATCACATATTCAGGAGGGAGGGTGTTACCGAGAGAATCAACTTGCAGCGTGACAATGGCCAGGCCAAGCCCTATCAGGTGCGGCAGGTGCGTCACGTGATCCTGAAGTACGGGCTGAAGGTGAACGAGTGATGTACAAGTACGAGATCATTCTCTACTGGAGCAAGGTCGATGGCGTGTTCGTTGCCGAGGTGCCCGAGCTTCCCGGGTGCATGGCGCACGGCGACACGCAGGAAGCCGCTCTCGGTAATGTCAACGAGGCGATGGAACTCTGGATCGATACGGCGAGAGAATCAGGTGACCCCATACCGGAGCCCAAGGGTGAACGTCTGATGTTGGCATAGCGAAGACGGCCGCCGCTCATCGTGTCGAGCATCCGGGAGGGGGGCTGTCGTGAGGGTGGAAGGACTCGCGGCCCGGGTCACGCCCGACTCGTGTCGGGACCCGGTGCCGGGACCAGATTGGTTCGGTACGTTGGCCGAATGGAGCGTTCTCGATTCGGATGCCGTCTCGGAGTTGCAGGAACGTGGCTTTGCGATCCTTCCCAGCGCGGTGCCGTCCGGCGAGATGGAACAGTTGGTTGCTGCCTACCACCGGGTGGAGGCTTTGGCGACGGGCGACGACGTCAGTATCGGCAGCACTTCGACGAGGGTGACCGACTTCGTCAATCGCGGGGCGGAGTTCGGTCGACTGTACGTGTTGCCGCAGCTGCTCGACGCGTGCTGCCGCGTCATCGCAAGACCGTTCAAGCTCAGCACGCTGCACGCACGGACGCTGCCGCCGGGCGCGGCCGCCCAGGCCCTGCACGTCGACGTAGGGCGACACTCGTCCGAGTGGCCGCTCATGGGCTTCATCCTGAGGGTCGATGACTTTCGGCCGGACAACGGCGCGACGCGGTTCGTTCCGGGTTCGCATCGGTGGCCACGTGCGCCCCGGGACTCGATGGCCGATGTGACGGTAGAACACGACGAGCAGGTATTGGCCTGCGGCTCTGCCGGGTCGCTGGTGGTCTTCAACGGGTCGACGTGGCACGGCCACACGGCCAATGTATCGAACGAGCCGCGACGATCGCTCCAGGGCGCGTTCGTTCCCCGGGACGGTCGCGCAGCAACCGACTTCGCGGCCCGCATGCAATCGGAGACGCGCAAACGGCTTGGCCCGCTCGCGCGGTACGTGCTTGCGCTAGGATGATTGAGGGTCTCTCGTGCATCTTGATGACGATTCACTGCTCGCCGAACCGGGCATCCGGCGAGCGTTCGCCACGGCGCTGTATCGCGACCGCAGCCTGTCGCTCGGACAGGCCGCGCGATTCTCGGAGCTCAGCATCGCCGAGTTCATCCGGCACGTGTCTCGGCTCGGGATTCCTGTCGTCGGTGGCACTTCGGACACCGTCCGCGAGGACGCCGAGGCGATCATCGAATGGCGGGGCGGCTCGTCGCAGCCGACGCGAGCCCGTTGATAGGCCCTGTCATGAAGCTGCACTACTACGCCGACACCGATAGTCTTTATGTTGAGTTGAAGTCATCATCAGGGACGGAGACGCGCGAGGTCGCGAGTGGGTTCAACGTTGACCTCGATGCCAACGGAGAGGTCGTGGGGTTCGACATCGACCATGCCTCCAGGCGCCTCGAGCTCTCGACGCTGGAGACGAGAGCGCTGCCCATCCAGGTGTACAGGGCCGGGTGAAGGCGTGTTGACCAAGCGCCCCTGGAGAGTGTGACTCGGACGTCAGGAGACAAGATGGCGATTCCGGACTACCAGACCATCATGTTGCCTTTGCTTGAAGTGGCTGGGGACAACGAGGTTCATCGGGTTCGGGATGCGGTGGACGATCTTGCCGAGCGCTTCAGGCTCACCGAGGAGGAGAGGCAACAACTGATGCCTGATGGCCGGCGGGCCAGATTCAAGTACAACGTCGCCTGGTCCCGAACCTACCTGAAGAAGGCTGGTCTGCTGGAGGATCCTCGGCGCGGAGAATTCCGGATCACCCAACGAGGTCGTAAGGTTCTTGCTGGCAAGCCCGCTAGAATCGACACCAAGCTCCTTCAGAAGTTCAAGGAGTTCAAGGACTTCATCGGCAAGGACCAGTCGTCAATGCAAGGGGGGACAGACCCCGAGTTGACGCCGGAGGAGGCTATACAGGCTGCTCACACGACGCTGCAAAAGAGTCTTGCAGCAGACCTTCTCGATCAAGTGAAACGGGCGTCTCCTGCCTTCTTTGAGCAGCTTGTAGTAGATGTCCTGGTCCACATGGGCTACGGAGGTTCGCGGCAGGAAGCGGGGGAGGCCATCGGGCAGGCGGGAGACGAAGGCATCGACGGCATCATCAAGGAGGACCGTCTGGGTCTGGACATCATCTACATTCAAGCCAAGCGTTGGGCGAATACCGTGGGGCGTCCTGAGGTGCAGAGGTTTGCCGGCGCCCTGGCAGGAAAACGAGCACGCAAGGGCGTCTTCATAACAACGTCCTCGTTCTCCGGCGAGGCGGTAGCCTATGCGGCCAGCATTGAGACCAAGGTAATCCTCATCGCGGGGGCACAGCTCGCGGAGTTGATGATCGACTATGGGGTCGGCGTCACGACCGAAGCCACGTACGAGCTGAAGCGAATCGATGCGGACTACTTTGCCGATGAATGACCACGGATGGTCGTATCCAAGGCTGACGGAAGACGAAACCTCAGAAAGTGAGCCGATGTGTGGCGTCGGTGCGTCACTCCAGCAGACCGGCCATCGCGGTTGCCGCATCGAGGCCGCCGTCCGACTCGGAGAGATGCTGCCGCTGCGTGCCGGTGAGCCACTCCACCTGGCTGCCGGTGGCATGGCGTGTCACCGCGAGGACGTGTTCGACCTGTTCCGCTACCGCGCGGACGTGGGAGATCACGCCCACCATGCGGCCGCCGGCCGCTACGGTGTTCAGCGCTTCGACCGCCGTGTCGAGATTGTTGCGATCCAGAGAGCCGAATCCCTCGTCCAGGAACAGCGATTCCAGCCGGCCGCCGCTGCGCGCCATCATCTCGACCATGCCGAGCGCGAGCGACAGCGAGGCGATGAACTGTTCGCCGCCGGACAGGCTGGCCGGGGATCGGTCCTGGCCGGAATCCGCATCCAGCACGCGCCACTGTTCGTCGGCGTCGCCGGGATCCACGAAAGCGTACTTGCCGTTGCTCATCTCGCCGAGCATCCGCGACGCGTGAACCAGGAGGCGTCGCGAGCGCCGTAGCGTCAGCCATTTCAGGAAGGCGCCCGGCTTCAGGGCGTCCTCCAGGTCGCCCAGCGCCCGTTCCCTTCCCAGAACCTCCTGGAGCAGCGTGCGCAGGCGGCGGACGTCGTCGATGATCGCTGCGAAGTGCTCTGCCGACTCCCTGGCGCGGCGCTCGGCGAAGCGGGCGTCGTCGGCCCGCGCGCGTGCGGCGGCCACGACCGCCTCGATATCGCGGACGTCGATCTCGGCGCCCAGCCGTTCGGCGAGGGCGGCGAGCGCCTCGCGGGCGGCGGCGGCCTTGTCGGAAGCGGCCCGTGAATGCTCGTCGGCGGAGCGGGCCGTCCCCGCGGCCTGCCTGCCGATCTCGCCGATATGCGACTCCAGCGCCGCCGCGTTTCTCGCCGAGACGGCCGCGGGGACGTTCGTGTCGAGGCCCAGCCGGCTGACCGACTCGACGAGGAGGTCGCGGTGGGCATGGAGGTCCGCGACCAGCGCGTCGATGGGCGCGTCAACGTCGTTCGCCCGCCGGGTCGCCAGCGTCGAGCGGGCTTCTCGAACGCCGTCGAGCTCATGTCGCAGGCGGTCCTGCTCGCGCTTTCGCGCCCCCAGGACCTGGGCGCGCTGCTGTGCCGACCCGGTCCGCTCGCCGACTGGGCCCAGATCCACTTCGTGCAGATCCGCAACGTCGGCAGGCAGATCCAGGCCGGGCCGGAACGGCTGCGGAATGGTCCGTATCGTCGCAAGTAGTCTCTCCAGGGCTTTCTCACCGGTTCGCCGGGTACGCTCGACCAGCGCTCTCGCGTTGGAGGCGGCCTCCTGAGCCACGCCCGCGGCCTTGTCCTGCCGGGTAGCGTTCTCCCGCAAGTCCTCGCCGACGCGATCGTGCTCGGCCAGGCGCTCGGCGGTCTCCTTGCGCGTTGCCTCCAGAGGGGCGATCAAGGCGTCCCGCGTGGGAAGCGGTGCGGCGGTGTCGAGTTCGACTTCCCGCGCCAACTCCTGCAGAGCGTTCCGGAATCGAGTCCCGGACGCGGTGCGTCTGGCCTCGGTGTCGGCCATCTGGCGTTGGATACCTTTTCGCTCGGCGTCGAGTGACGTTGCCCGGCCGGCTGCTTTTCTCGCGGCATCGTGCGCCGCCTTGGCGACCTGCCGGGCCTCGGTGAGTCTCATGCCGTCGGGCGCCTCCCAGTCGGCGGTGAGACGGCGGCGGCAGATCGGACAGGCGTCGCCCGGGTGCAGATCGTGCGCCGCGGCCGCCGCCGATTCCGCACGCTGCGCGACGGCCAGATGCTCGTCGGCGCTTGCGGCCTCCAGCGTCGCGCGGCGCTCCGACTCCCGTGCCGATTCCAGCCCTCGCCCGCAATCGGCTTCCTCCGTCCGGAGTACATCTGCCTGCTTGCGGACGTGGTCCAGCTCGGCGGCAAGCTCGGCGCAGCGAGCGTGTTTTTGCTCGACGGAGGCCCGGCGCTCGTTCGCCGTCCGCGCGGCCTCGTCCAGAGGCGGGCGTTTGGCGGCGTGTTCCTCGTCCTGCTTCTCCGCGTCCGCAGCGCTCTCGGCCGCGTGCTGTGCCTCGGTCTGCGTCTTCGCCGCGTCCTCCACGCTGGCGCGGAGCGTGGCGGCGGCTTCCTCACCGGCCTTCGCGAGGGAGGGCAGGCCTTGCAGCGTTGTCAGGGCCGCCGTGACCGCTTCGCTTGTCGGGCCGTCGTCGGCCGGGATGCGAGCCAGTGCGTCCTCCAGGTGCGCCTGACGCTCCTTCAGTGCCGCGTCTTCCGCGGCGAGCTGTCGTTCGATGGCAGCGATGGGCGCCAGCCGGCCGGCGGCCTGCTCGGTATCCAGAGCGCGCAGCCGCTCGGCGACGTCGGAGGCCGTTTGCCGCGCCTTGTCCGCCGCCAATACGGCCTCGCGGCCGGCGGATGCCGCCTGCTCGTCGTCGGATGCCGCCGCCGCCAGCCGTCGGGCCGTCTCCGCGGTCTCCTGGAGGTGCTTCAGATGAGATGCAGGATCTTCCGGATACCCCGACGCGGCCTGCTCCAGTTGAATCCGCAGCGTCTCGGTCTCCCGCCGCGCCTTGCCGGCCAGCTCTCCGGCCTCCTCCAGCTCGTCGGTGCGCCATACCTGCCGCAGTATTCGGCTCCGGTCGCGCGGCTCGTCCTCCACCAGCAGGCGCGCGAAACGGCCTTGTGGGAGGACGACGGTGCGCAGGAAGGCATCGCTGTCGAGTCCCAGGAGTTCCTCGATGCGCTCGTTGACGCGCCGGACCTGCTCGACCTGCTCGACCGTCGCGTCGTCGTCGCCGACTCGCCGAAGCAGTGCCCGTACCTGGCCGACGTCGCCCTGGCCGCCGCGTCGCAGCGTACGGGTCACCTCCCAGGTCTCGCCGGATACCCGGAACCGCAGCACGACCCGCAGGTGGACCGACGTGTCGTTCATCAGCTCCTGGTTGGCGCGCGCCGTGAATGTCGTTTGCCCGTACAGCGCGTAAGTGATCGCCTCCAGGATCGAGGACTTGCCCGCCCCGGTGTCGCCGACGATGGCGATGTGGTCGCGGCCGGTGAAATCGATGGTCGGCCTGCGGGGGGTGGTGCCGCCGTCCTGCGCGGGCGGTGTCCGGAACGACCGCAGCCCTTCGATGGTGAGCTGGAGGGGGCGCATCTCAGGCGCCCCTTCCGTCCCGTTTGGACGCGAGGGCGTGCAGCGTCTCCTGCGCGTTCAGCTTGAGGGGGGTGAGTCCGAAGTCGGCCGCCGCCGCCTGGCCGGCGCTGCCCAGGGCCTGCGCGAAGAGCGCGCCGACCGCTTCGTGGGGCGCCTTGATCCCGCGCGCCGCGGTGGTGCGCCACTCCGTGAACAACTCGTCGAGCGCCGGTTCCGCGTCGCCCTCGCCGGCGGTGTCTATCGGCTTCACCGGCTGGTTCGTGATGGTGTTGATCAGCTCGAACACCGTGCACCGCGGCGACCATTCGGCCAGCCGGTCCGCGAGGTCGGGGATGGGATCGTCGGAGACCACCCGCGCCTTCAGTATGCAGCCGTCGAGCCCACCGTTCGCGGCGCGGGTCTCGAGGTCCGCCAGCGTGCCGGCGAACTCGGTGAGAGGCCGCCCGCCCGGCAGGTCGTGCGTGTTCACCTCGACGCCGTCCCCGATGTTCACCAGCACCGCGTGCTTTGCCTGCCTGCGCTCACCGAAGTCCAGGGGGATGAGTGAGCCCGCGTAGCGTCCCTGCGCCGTGCCGCCCGGCAGGAGCTGCGGGTCGTGGATGTGGCCGAAGGCGCAGTACAGCGCGCGCTGGAGTCCCTCGACGTGCGTGGCGTAGTCCTCGCCGACCGTGATCCGCCGCTCCGACTTGCCCGGCCGGGCGCCCTGCACGTGCAGGTGCGCGGCGTAGAGGACGATGCCGCGGGCGCCCGCTTCCCGGTGCGCTTCGTCGAGCAGGCGCTGGTTCAACGTCTTGACGCCGTCCGCGTAGTTGCCCTCGAAGCGCGCCGGATCGTCCGTCGCGAACTGCGCGATCGCACTCGGCTGAATGAACGGCACGCAGACCACGGCTACCGGGGCGTCCGAGATCGCTGGAAACGGCAGCACCTGCGGCGTGGCCACCAGCCACAGCCGGCGCGGGGTAGCGGCCCCGGCGAGGTCGTCGATCACGCGGAACAGCATCGACGAGTCGTGGTTGCCAGCGATCACGACCGTAGGCGCCAGCTCTGCCAGCCGTCTCAAGGCGCGCACGCCGAGCCGTAGCGCCTCGTACGGCGGCCGGGACGCGTCGAAGAGGTCGCCCGTATGCAGGATCAGGTCGGGCCGCGCCGACTTGGCGATGTCCAGCAGTCCGCGGAGAGCCTCTTCATGATCCGGCGCGCGGTCGTGCCGGCCGAGCTTCGCTCCCAGGTGCCAGTCGGAGGTGTGGAGCAGCTTCACAGGTCGACCTCGGGTCCGGCCAGGGCGCCCATGGTGCTCAGGATCCGGTCGGTCTTCCGCTTGTCCGCGGCCTCGTCCGCCGCCGCCTCGTCCGGATTGGTCGCGAACGGCGGGAACGGGAAGCGGATGGGGATCGGCTCGGGCACGATCGGCTGGGAGACGACCATCGTGCCCGGCATGAAGCGGGTCGCGCGGTCCCGCAGCGCCGGCGTCAGGAAGCGGTAGGCGTCGGACTCGCTGGCGTCGAGCCGCCCGGCCACCTTGAGCGAGGCGTTGCGCGGCAGCGCCTGCGCCACCGCGGAGGCGGCCTGCTGCGCGCCGATGAGCAGGACGCCGAGCGAGCGGCCGCGCTCGGCGATGTCCACCAGCAGGTCCTTCAGCGGCGAGAAGCCGTGCGCGGGCGCGTACTTGTTCAACTCGTCGAGCACGACGAAGCGCAGCGGGGTGCGGCCCGTCCCCTGCTTCTCCCGCCAGACGCGGTCGAGCAGAGCGCCGACCACGAAACGCTGGGCGTCGTCGTGCAGCGTGGAGATGTCGACCACGTGCAGCTTGGCGTTCTCGGCGGAGACCGGCTCGAGGCCGCAGCCGATCAGCGGACCGATGTGGCGCCGCAGCTTCAGCAGCCGCCGCAGGAACGCCTGCCGCGTTCCGGACTGCGCCCGGCCGAACCACTCGTTCATCAGGCCTTCGTCGTCCGTGGACACCACCTCCTCGAGCAAGTCGATGAGATCGCCGAAATCGCGCATTACGTGCCCGGCGCCGGCCGATGCCTCGTCCGGCTCGCGTTCGGCCAGCCGGTCCGGGTTGAAGCCGGTGTTGGGAGGCACGATCTCGGCGATCACCACGGCGCCGGTCGGGTCTCCCGCCAGCCGCCGCAGGCGTCGCAGGAGCTGGATGCGGACCTGCTGCTCCACGAAGCCCACCTGGGTCGAGCGCTCGTCGTCGGCGGTGAAGCAGAACTGCAGGAGCTGCTCGCGGATGAACTGCTCCGGGGTCCAGCCGTAGGCGTTCACGTCGGCGGTCCGGCGGGTCTTCACGTCGGCGACGTTGGTCTGCACGCCGGCCCGGCGCGGCGCGTAGAGCCGGACGGAGCGGAACGGCCCCGGATCGTCGATGCCGAGCGCGCGCCATTTCTCGATCGCCTCCGCCTTGCCCGCGAACTCGGCGTTCGGGCGGTCGACGTGCAGCAGATCCTCCCCCTTCGTGTTGAAGACCAGCGCACGCACGCTCTCGCGTCCGGCCCGGCCGCCCAGCAGATCCATGCCCTGCTCGGTTTCCAGGAGCTGGTAGAGGAGGAACAGCGCATAGGAGGTCTTGGTGGCGACGCCCGAGATGCCGGAGATCGAGACGTGGCCGCCGGATCGGCCGTCGACGAAGCGCATGTCCGCGTAGACCGGCGCGCCGCCCAGGTCCAGGCCGACCGGCAGCTTGCCGCGTGTCATCTCGTCCTCGAACAGGGCGGCCGTGCGGTGCTCTCCGACAGCCCGTGTCGCGGCGGCCCCGGCGTGCGGCGCGACGAACAGCTCGGGAACCACCCGCAGGACGCGGACCTCGGCCCGCCGGACGTGCTCCGCCGGCAGCGTCCGGTCGACTACCCGGCCGGTGTCCGATGGCAGGTCGGCGCCCTCGAAGCGGGATCGCAGCTCGGTGACGATGCCGTAGTGTGTCACCTGCCTGCCGCCGGGCAGGTCGGTCGCGACGGCGACCAGCTCGTCGAGCTGGATCAACACGTCCGGGTCGAGCACCACGTGGAAGGTGCGCGAGTCGCTCTCGACCGATCCGTCGACCAGTCCTATGCGTCCATCGTCGTGCGGCGGACCGTCCGCCGGCGGCGGCATGCTCATTCGCTTCATCCCTCGCGGTTGCGTTGCAGAACGGCCTCTCGTACGGCTCGAAGGGCCAGACGCGGGTCGCCCTGTAGATGGTGCAGGTGCCGTTCCAGACCGGCTATCGGGGTCAGGTTGACCGGGGCCCGCGCGTCCCGGTGGAGTGCCGACGCGAAGTCCGGCAGCCAGCCCGCGGCCCGGTCCGCGGCCTCTACC
The DNA here is from genome assembly GCA_009861545.1 of Acidobacteriota bacterium. NCBI lineage: Bacteria > Pseudomonadati > Acidobacteriota > Acidobacteriota bacterium. Next base: position 103,425 of record VXME01000076.1, read on the forward strand.
GCGGCGGCCAGACCGATCCCGGCCGGCATCTCGATGCGGGCGATGCCTGCCCACGGGCCCGCCCACGGCCCGGGGTCGCCTACCCGCAGGTAGCAGCCGTACAGCTCGTCACCCATCGCGAAGAGGCCCGAACGTCCGCGCACGGCGAGGCTCGGCACCCGGGTCCAGTGTTCGTGCGCAAGCATACGGCGATGATGCGTCTTGACGTAGCCGACTACAGGCAGGCCGCGCCGATGGCGGATGCCGTGGAGCGGGCCGTCGAGCACGGTCAGCCAGCCATCGGCGCAGAGCTGTTCGGCGATGTCTGACTCGGCGTCGCGCATCAGCCGCTGGAGCTGCTGCCGGGCGGCTTCGATGTCGGCGCCGTCGACCGCGTACGGCTCCCACCGCCAGCCGTCCCGGTGGTCGGGCAGGTGGCCGGCGTTTCCGCCCGTGAAGATGGCCGTGCGTCCGATGCTCACCCGATCGAAGCGGGCCGGTGCGTAGGCGGTGACGAGCACCGCGCCGGCGGCCCAGCTTCCCGCGAGACCCGTGTTCGCGTCGCCCGCGGCGCTGGTGTGGGTCAGGCGCGCCTCGGTGCGCATCGTGCCGTCCACGAACGCGAGGCGGTGCGGGCGCTCCCCTGCGGGCGGGCGGTGTGCCTCGAACGCCCCGGCGTCCTCCACGAGCTCGCACTCGACGGCGTGCGGCGAGTCGTCGTCCGCCCGAAACCCGGCGCCGTAGGCGGCATCGAAGGCCTCGACGCCGAGCTTGCCGTTCCTATGTGCAGCGTCCGCCTGGTGCTCCGGCATCGGAGATCTCTATTTCGGCGCAGCCTCTCTCGGAACTGTGAGCGTACGCCGACAGCGGTGACGGATCCTGACAGCGAGGTTGGGCGCCCTCGACTTGACTCGTGCTCCCATCACCTCGGCTTCAGTATCTCGAAGAGCCTGGTCCGCTTCTTCTGCACGGCGCAATCGAGCGGCGTCCGTCCGTTCGCATCCTGCGCGCCGACGTCGGCGCCGGCGTCGACGAGGCTCTCGACGTAGTCGGCGCGCACGCCCCGCAGGGCGGCGAAGTGCAGGGCGGTCTTGCCGGTTCGATCCGCGGTGTTGACGTCGACGCCGCGCGCAATCAGCCAGCGGCTGGCGCCGGGGCGCCTGAAGTACATCAGGTCCATGAGCGGCGTGCGGCCGTTGAAGACCTGCTCCCAGTCGGCGCCATACCGGTCGAGCAGCGCGCACGCACGCTCGTCCCCCTGATAGGTGACGGCGAACACGGCCGGGTTCGGATCGGCACCACGTTCGAGCAGGAACGCGGCCAGCGCAAGGTGCTGCTGCCATGCCAGGGCGTGCCACAGCGGCGTGGCTCGAAAGACCTCGTCGCCGTCCACGATCTCCTCGGCGGCGTCCAGGTCGGCCCCGGCGTCCAGCAGCAACGCCGCGCACAGCAACGCGCGGTCGCTGCCGTGCAGCTTCCACAGCCCCGACAGCGCGACGTAGTGCAACGGCGTTCTGCCACGCGGATCGACCTCCCGCGCGCGATCCGGGTTGCGCAACGCTCGGACGAGGCGACCGTTGTCGAGCAGGCTGGCGGCCAGGTGGACGCTGATTCTGGCGCCGCCGCTCCGCAGCAGATCGATGAAATCCTGGGCCGGCGCCATGGCGGCGTACGCCAGCGGCTCGAAGTGGTGGGGACCGGCGCGCAGGTTCGGATCGGCGCCGCCCTCGAGCAACGCGACGAGCGCCTTCCGGTGGCCGTCATGCCTGGGAATGGTCGCGTGGTGCTCGGTGAGCCGGGTGAGCGGTGTATGGCGCGCGCCTGTGCCGGAGATGACATTCGGGTTGGCGCCGGCGGCAATCAGGGCCCGCACCATGTCGGCGCGACCGGCGTGGGCCGCGTCGACGATGGGCTTCCAGTGGCCGAGGCCGTCCGGATGGCGCTCGATGGCGGTTTCGAGGGCCGTCAGGTCGCCGGCCGCGATGGCGTTGCACTGGTTCTTGTAGCCCCTTGTCATGTTTGTCAACCTTCCCTGCCACGGTTGCATGCCGGGAAGAGGGTACCGCCGCGCGGCAGGCGTGGGCGACCCGGCGGTCCCGACGAGCCACCGGAACACGCTGAGTGCACCCCTCGTGCGGCGCGTCAAGCCGTTGCACTGCACGATTCGTGAGTCCCGTCGATGGGGCCTTGAAGGAGAAGAAAAGTATGGCCATAATGCAGTATGGTCACCACTACCATCAAGACAACGTACTCGCTGGACGTCGAGTCCGTGCGAGCGCTCGAGGAGTTGGCCGGCCGCTGGGGAGTCTCGAAGTCGGAAGCGCTCCGGCGGGCCATCCGGAGCGAAGCCGGTCGACAACCCGCCAGAGGCGGGGATGCGCTGGCGGCGCTCGACCAGCTTCAGGCGTCGCTGCGCTCACGCAACATCGATCTCGATCAGTGGGCGCGGGAGGTGGAGTCCGAGCGGCAGGCCGCGGGCCGGCGGCTCGGCTCGGAAACGCGATGATTCATCTGGATACGAGCTTTCTCGTTCGCGCGCTGATTCCGGGGACGCCGGAAGAGACGAAGCTGCGGAACGTGGCCGCGCGCCTGTTCAACGAGTCGGGGCGGCGTCGCGGGACGATCATCGATTGCATGATCGGGGCGGCCGCTCTCGCCGACGGCGCCAGCGTCGCGACATCGAACGTAGCCCACTTCAGCCGATTCGCTGCTGCCGGCCTGAAGCTGGCGTAGGTCCCGGCCCGGGTCGGCCGCTACGGCGGGTCCGTCGTCTCCTCGCCCTCAAGCTCTCCGAGGCGCACAGCCCAGAGGCCCGAGTTCATGTCCGAGAAGAAGATCGTTCCCTTGTGCGGCTGGGCGCCGAAGACCTGCGCCGCGTTCGGGACGAAGCCCTCGGGGTCGAGCGGCAGGAAGCGGGCTATCTCCCGGCCTTGGCGGTAGAGGTTGCCGAGCAGTTCGCCCGAGACGTCCACGACCCGGAGGCCTCCGTTGTAGAACGCCACGTACATCACGTCGTCCTCGACCCAGATGTTGTGACTCCCGGCCTCCGGGACCTCGTAGCGGGCGACCAGGCGCGGCGGCGACTCGAACTCGTCCCACTCCAGGATGTGAACCCAGCCGCGCCAGCGATGGGGCTCGTTCTCGTAGCCGGGCGTACCGGTGCCGATGGCCGACTCCGGGCTGTAGTTCGGGCCGCTGCGCGCCGCTTCGTCCCCGGCGAAAATGTAGAACTTGCCGGTCGACGCGCTCCGGTAGGGATAGACGGCGTGGTTCCAGCCGGTAGGGAACGGGAACTGCCCGATGAGCCGCGGCTCCTGCGGGCTCCCGCCCCTGCCGGCCCCGCCGACGTCGACCACCGCCACCCCGTCCGTCCAGTTCGCGGAGTAGGCGATGCCATCCCGGACCACGACATCGTGGATGGAGCGCGCCGGGTTGTCGAGCGCAAAGCTGCCGACCCGCCGCGGGGCCGCCGGATCCTCGATGCTGATGATGTCGTAGCGTCGGGCGGCGGAGAGCGCGTACACGTGCCCGTCGTGGATGAAGGTGTTGTGGACGCCGCCCGTGAGCCGGTCGTCGTACTCGGCGATTTTCCGCACACCGACCGCCGGATCGGACACGTCGAAGATGACCAGCCCGTTCCGGCGGTTGGAGGCTCCCTCGCGGGAGATCACCGCCGTCGCGCCGTCCTCCGAGACCTTGACGTCGTTCACCGAGCGCGCGTCCACGCGGACGATGTCGACGACCTCGAGGCTCGCCGGATCCGTCACGTCCCAGACGTAGGCGTGGCCAGCGGCGCTGTGTGTCCCGGTCAGCGCGTAGTCTCGCCCGTTGGGCGCCTCCCACACCCAGAGATCGGTAGTGGCGCGATCCTGCACGCGGCCGTGCCCGACCAGCTCGATGGGCCGCCGAACCCCGCGCTCGACGACCCGGATCATGGCGGAGGCCGCTACCGACCCGGTGCGGGCGACCACGGTATAGGCGCCGGGAAGATCGGCGACGAAGCGCCCGTCCTGCGTGATCAGGCCCGATGAAGGGCCCCCGCTGGTCATAGCGTCGCTGATCGCGGACACGCTGAAGGCGACCGGGATGTCCTCGATCGAGCGCCCTTCGGCGTCGGTCACGGTGGCGGTCAGGTACGTCACGTCTCCGGTGCGGACGGCGTTCCGGTCGGGTGTCAGCGTGATACGGGCTGCAGGATTCGGCTCCACGTCGAGCGTCATCTCAGCCGTCGCCGCGCCGGCGGCCGCCGTGATCGTGACCCTGCCCGGCGCGCCGAGCATCAGCACGCCCCGGCGGGTGGTCCGCTGGTTGGCCGGCGGTTGCCCGATCGGCGACGCGATCGAACCGTCCGAGGTTTCCCAGTCGACCTCGACATCGTCCGCGAACGCTCCGTTGTCGTCGAGCGGCGTGGCCTCGAGCGTCACCTCGGTGCCGGCATAGAAGGGGCCCGGAGCGTTCAGCACGATCGACGCCGGCGGCCGCGGCAGTATGGTGAGCGGAACGCGCCGCTGCAGGTAGCCGCCCGCATCCGAATCGGCCGCCGGCGGGTCGCGCTGACTGCCCACCACGCGCACCAGCACGGCGTACTCGCCCGGACGGACGGTCGAGACGCGGCCGTCGGGCGATACCCTGAAGATGTTGAATCCCCAGGTGCGTTCCTCCAGGTTCCAGTACTGCCCGTAAAGGGGGAGATAGAGCACCTCGGCCTCGATCTCGTTCCCCTCGCCGTCGAGCACGGTGGCGCGGATGCGGGCGGTCTCGCCGGCCGTCAGCGTGATCTCCTCGGGCGAGACGGTGAGCGTGTGGGGCGCCGCCACTTCCTGTTCGGCCTCGTCCTGTGCGAACGCGCAGGCGGGAACGAGCAGGCCGGCGGCTACTATCGTCGAACGTAGCAAAGAGCTGGAAGGGAACATGATGTGTGCTGCCCGGCAGTCCTCGCGCGCAACTCCCGTCGTCGGCATCGTCGGCAATCGCCCCGCCGTGGGCAGACCGGGCGCCACCGCCTCCGTGTTGCGACATCGTATCCACTCTCGGACGTCGCGCCAAGGCGCGGACTCGATCCAAATCGCAGAGGAGAAACGTCAACCGTGCAGATGTTGATCGGTCGCGTCGCCGCGGCGCCATCAGGCCCATCGAGCCACGTTTTGACAGGCTTGTTGTTGGCATCTAGAGTTCGAGTATTCGCGAAACGCGAGCGTGACGAGGATGCGTCGGCACGCGGATTCGCCGTGCCTGTTGTTCGGGTCGTCAGCAGGAGGAATTCCAGATGAGCTCCATGACGAGGACGAGGTTGTTCGTGGCCGGAGCCCTTGTGGTCGGGTTCGGTCTTGGGTGGGCGGTCAAGGGCGGTCAGGGTGTGGTGGAGGCGCAGGCGTCGGACGCTCCGTTCATGATGCAGCGGATCTATACAGGCACCGATGGACTTTCGCACGTCGAGAACATCCCACTGAACGCGGACTCGGTGATGGAGGAGGTCACCGGCATGCGGGTCCGGGTGTCACCGCCGGGGAGCTTCATCGACTGGCATGTGGCCCCGGGGCGCCGATACATCATCAATTTGACGGGTGGCGGACAGCTCGAGGTGGCGGAAGGCAAGGTCGATTTGCCCGCAGGGTCGGTCGAATACATCGACGATCTGACAGGCCAGGGGCACACGACGGCGAACGTCGGCGACGCACCTCGCGTCTCGATCCACCTCGAGTTCGCGGACCAGAACCAGCACATCGGACCCCTCGGCACCGGGCAGTAGCCCGGCAAGCATCGAGGTGATCACCGTACGGTTCCACCAGGGGCGGGGGACCGGAATCCATCCCGGTTCGGCTGGAGCGCGGTGAGACGGCGGATCTACTGATCCCGCTGTCAGCTACATCGCGCCGATCCAGTAGAGGCAGCCGGGACCGGCGCCGTCGCCCATGGGTATCTCGCGTATGACCTCGAGCGTGTCCAGATCCACGACCGCGACGCGGTCCGCGGCTCGCAGCCCCAGATAGGCGCGTGAGCCGTCGGGCGCCACCAGGACGGCGCCGTCGCCGGTGTCCGTCGAGCCCACGGTCACTCGCTCGATGACGGTCCGGGAAGCAGCGTCCATCACCACCAGGGATGCCGCTTCGCCGTCGATGATCAGCACGCGGCCGTCCGGGGTGAACTTCAGGCGATTGGCATCCTGCATACCCAGGTCGAGCGTCTCGACAACCCGTCGGCTCGCCACGTCGATTATCGACACGCCCCCATCGCCGCGGGTCGCCGTCCAGAGCTCCCGGCCGTCCGGCGACAGGTCGAGGCCCTCGGGCCTGACGCCCGGTACGGGGATATCGGTGAGCGTCGCTCGAGCCGGACCCGCCATGGCGCCCTCGACCATCGTCACGGTGTTCGAGCCGATGTTCGGCAGGAACATCAGGTCCCGGTCCTGATCCAGCACGAGCATGTGCGTGCCGTCCTGGCCGATCCCGAGCGTCCAGTCGATCTGGTCCGTTGACGGATCGTAGCGGCCGATGGACTTGTAGCCCTCGATGGTGAAGTACACCTTGCCGGCGGCGAACAGCACATCGTGCGTCAGACTGCCGGGGCCGGGATCCACCCGCCGGATTTCCTCCTGGGCCGCGATGTCGATGACCGAAATCCCATCGACCATGCTCGCCACGAACGCCAGCCGGCCGTCCGCCGACGCGGTGACCTCGTGCGGGTCCCTGCCGGTCGGCACGCGCCCGAGAACGGTTCCGCTCGCCGGGTCGACGATCGCGAGGGCGCTGGCATCCCTCAGCAGGACGAGAAGTCGCTCGGGCGACTGCGGCTGGGCGTCGGCGACGCCCAGCACGGTGACGATCACCGCGAGCGACAGCGAGACGATCCACCGGAGCGACGTGTTGACTGAGCTCATCCGGAACCTCCTTGACGATCGGGCTGGACTGCCGGATCGGCAACGGTTCCAGCAGGACACGCGACACAGTCGGCCGATTATACCCGCGTGGTCTTCTATCGCCGCACCGTTCGCCGCTTGCTCCTCTGGGCACCATCGCATATAACCCCCACCGGAAGACGGCGCGGTGACGCACGCATGCCGGTAGTCGACGTCGACGGGCTCACCTTCACCTACGCGTCCGGAACGGCCCCCGCGGTGCGGGATCTTTGCTTCCGCATCGACCGCGGCGAGATTTTCGGGTTTCTCGGACCCAACGGCGCGGGGAAGTCGACCACCCAGAAGCTGTTGATCGGGCTGCTGCGGGGTTATCGGGGCACAGTCTCGGTAATGGGCCGCGACCTCGCGGACTTGGGAGCCGACTACTACGAGCGCATCGGCGTCTCGTTCGAGCTGCCCAATCACTATCTCCGGTTGACCGGCCTGGAGAACCTCCGCTACTTCCGGGCGCTGTACCGGGGCGAGACCCGAGAGCCGGAGGCGCTGCTCGAGTTGGTGGGTCTGGCGGAGGACGGCGCGCGCCTCGTCGCCGAGTACTCCAAGGGTATGAGTACGCGGCTCGGTCTGGCGCGCGCCCTGCTCAACGATCCGCAACTGATCTTCCTGGACGAGCCGACGGTGGGGCTCGACCCCGTCAGCGGGCGGCACATCCGGAACCTCATCCGGGACCTGAAGGCGGCCGGCCGCACCGTGTTCCTGACCACGCACGACATGACGGTGGCCGACGAGCTGTGCGACCGCGTGGCCTTCATCGTCAACGGCGAGATACGGCTCGTCGACTCGCCGCACGGCCTGAAGCTGGCCCACGGCGCGCGGACGGTGGTGATGGAGTACGACCTCGACGGCCGCCCCGGGCGGCGCGAGTTTCCGCTCGACGGACTCGGCGACGACGCCGATTTCCTGGTCCTGCTGCGTGAGGCCACCGTCCACACCGTGCACACCCAGGAAGCCACCCTCGAGGACGTCTTCCTGCGGATCACCGGCCACAGCCTGCAGTGAACCGATGCACAGGCTGGCCGCCACCGTGCGCCTGGACCTCCGCCTGCAGATGCGGAACGGCTTCTACTACGCGGTGGCCTTCGTGCTGGTCTGCTGGTTCATCGTGCTCACCCTTCTCCCACCGATCGACTGGGGCTACCTGTTGCCGGCCGTCGTGTTCGGCAACCTCGTGATGGTCAACTTCTACTTCGTCGCGGGCCTCGTGCTGCTGGAGAAAGGCGAGGGGACGCTGGAGGCCCAGGTGGTGACGCCGCTGGCCGACTGGGAGTACCTGGCCTCGAAGACACTGACGCTGGCCGCCCTCTCGGTGGTCGAGCAGGTGGCCATCGTCTGGTCGGCGTACGGCGGCGGCTTCGCGGCCGGCCCGCTGATCGCCGGCACCGTGCTGGCGGGCGTCCTGTACACGTTGACCGGCTTCCTTCTCGTCGCCCGCTACCGGTCGATCAACGAGTTCCTGTTTCCCTCGGTCCTCTTCACGACCGTTCTCTCGCTCCCGATGCTGCACTACTTCGGCCTCTGGGACACCGGGCTGCTCTATCTCCATCCCTTCACGGCGCCGCTCGTGTTGCTGGGCGGGGCGTTCCGGCCGCTTGGGCCATGGCAGTGGATCTACGGCGTGCTGTACTCCGCCGCCTGGGCCGGGCTGCTGCTGCTCGCCGGCCGGCGGGCGTTCGACCGGTTCATCGTCGCGCGGGAGAGACGCGGCAGCGCCGCCGGTGAGGGAGGCTGCTGATGCCGACCGCCGCCGCCGTCATCCGCGCGCTCGGCCCCATCGACCTCAAGAGCGTCGCCCGCGACAGCATGCTGCGGTGGCTTATCGGCACGCCGATCGTCCTCGCTTTCGTGTTCCGGTGGGGCATCCCGGCCCTCGACGGCTGGCTCGGCGAGCGCTACGCCTTCGACCTCACCCCGTACTACCCGCTGCTGACCAGCTTCCTCGCGCTGATGACGCCGACGCTGTTGGGTTCGGTCGTCGGCTTCCTGTTGCTCGATCAGCGCGACGACCGCACGCTCACGGCTCTGCAGGTCACGCCCCTCACCGTGCAGGGGTACCTCGCCTACCGCATCGCCGTCCCGATGGCCGTGAGCGTGCCGGTCATGATGGCGGGCATCGCCATCGCGGACCTGGTCGAGATGGGTATCGTCGCGGCCTTCGCGGCCGCCGTCCAGGCGGCCCCCGCCGCGCCGCTCTACGCGCTGTTCGTCGCCGCGTTCGCGGCGAACAAGGTCCAGGGGTTCGCCCTGCTGAAAGGCGCCGGGGTGCTCACCTGGCCGCCGGTTTTGGCCTGGTTCGTCGCGTCGCCGTGGCAGGTCGCGATCGGGCTCGACCCGCTCTACTGGCCGCTCAAAGTCTTCTGGATGCTCGAGGCCGGCGAACCCCGCGTGGTCCTCTACTTCCTGGCCGGCCTGGGCTACCAGGGGGGGCTGATTGCGCTCCTGCTGCGGCGCTTCAAGACCGTGATCGCTCGATAGCGGCGAGAGTCGCGTTCAGAGACGTCGGGCGGCGTGGCGCAACGATAGGAGATGGCTCCTGCCCGGTGACATAATCGGCCAGAACTCGAACCCGGAGGAGGCGTCATGCCCGCATCCGACTCGCCGTCGTTCCGGACCTGGCTGGCGGCGTTCGCGTTCGCCGCCGTCACCGTCGCCGCTTCGTTGCCGGCGCAGGCGCAGGTCGCGCGCATCGATCCGGTCACCGACGCGGAGCTGCAGGATCCCAGCCCCGACGAGTGGCTCATGTGGCGCCGCACGCTGAACGGCTGGGGCTACAGTCCGCTCGACCAGATCGATCGCGACAACGTCGCCGACCTCCGCATGGTCTGGTCCCGCGGGTTGGGTCCGGGTCGCCAGCAGGGCACCCCGCTGGTCCGCAACGGCGTGATGTACATGCCGAATCCGCGCGATCTCATCCAGGCGATCGACGCGGTGACCGGGGATCTGCTGTGGCAGTACCAGCGCGATCGCCCGGACGATCTCGCCGACTACATGATCCCGGGCCTGATCGGCCACAACCGCAACATCGCCATCTACGACACGCTCCTCTTCGACAGCACCAGCGACGACTACGTGATTGCCCTCGACGCGACCACCGGGGAGGTGGTCTGGGAGACCGAGGTCCTCGACTACCGGGTGAACCCGGCGAATCAGACCTCCGGTCCCATCGTCGCCGACGGCAAGGTGATCTCGGGGCGGAGCTGCCATCCGCGCGGCGGGCCGCACGCCTGCGTCATCGTCGCCCACGACGCGCTGACCGGCGAGGAGCTCTGGAGGCGCCGCCTGATTCCGGGACCGGGCGAGTTCGGTGACGAGACCTGGGGCGACGTCCCCTTCGAGGAGCGGGGGCACGTCGGCTCCTGGATGGTGCCGAGCTTCGATCCCGAGCTGAACCTCGTCTACCTGGGCACGTCGGTCACCTCGCCGGCGCCGAAGTTCATGCTCGGCGGGGTCGACAGGACCCACCTCTACCACAACTCGACCCTGGCGCTGAACGCCGACACGGGAGAAATTGTCTGGTACTACCAGCACCTGAACGACAGTTGGGACCTCGATCATCCGTTCGAGCGTCTGCTCGTCGACACCCCGGTCCGACCCGACCCGGCCGCGGTGAGCTGGATCAACCCGCGGCTGCAGCCGGGCGAGGAGCGCCGCGTCCTGACCGGCATTCCGGGCAAGACGGGCGTCGTCTACACCCTCGACCGGGAGACCGGCGAGTTCCTGTGGGCCACCCCGACCATCACCCAGAACGTCATCAGCGGCATCGACGGGGCGACCGGGGCGGTGTCGGAGAACGCGGAGCTGGTCTTCACCGCGCAGGGGCAGGTGGTGCTGGCCTGTCCGCACGCGAGCGGCGGGAAGGACTGGGAGGCCGGTGCCTACAGCCCGCTGACGAACACGATGTACATGCCGCTGCGGAACGTCTGCGCGCGGATGCGCGCCAGTACCTTCGAGGACGAGGAGGCGAGCCGGCTGTACGCCATCGCGTGGCGCAGCCAGATCGCGCCGGGTACCGATCAGGTCGGCGCGGTGCACGCGATCTCCGCCGAGACGGGGGCGACCGCCTGGGTATACGAGCAGCGGGCCGCCACCATGTCGCTGGCGGCGACCGGCGGCGGGCTGGTGTTCGGGGGCGACGTCAACGGGCGGTTCCGCGCCTTCGACGACCGGACCGGAGAGGTCCTCTGGGAGATCAACCTCGGCTCGTCGGTCTCCGGGTTCCCCATCACCTACGCCGTCGACGGCCGGCAGTACGTCGCCGTCAGCACGGGGACGCCGCGCTTCATCGACCTGACCCCCGAGCTGCGTCCGAGCCTCGGCAACAACCTGTTCGTGTTCGCTCTGCCGGAGTGACCGCGGCGGGCGACCGCCGGTCGTCGAGTCGATGTCGACCGGCGTCCCTCGGCCGCCCGATCGCGGCCCGAAACTGGTATCCACCCGCGTACCGGAGGTTCACCATGACGCACGCAAGCTCGCTGGGACGGTCTCGCACGCTCTTCGTCATCCTCACGCTGTGCCTGTTCATCGCCATCAGCAACGCGCAGCAGGGACGCCGGGGGATCGGCCCCGACACCCTGCCCGACGAGCCGCGGATCCTGGGCTTCGGCGACCAGCAGTTCCGTGTCGTCCCCATCAAGGGCTTCTTCCGTCCGTCGGCCGTGGACTTCCTGCCGAATGGCGACATTCTGGTCGCCGAGCGCTCGGGCGGCCTGCGCATCATCCGCGACGGGGTGCTCGATCCGGAACCCATCCGCGGCATGCCCGAGGTGCTCAACAGCTACGGTGGCCGGCTGGGCCTGTGGGACGTGGCGGTGCATCCGCGGTTCGCCGAAAACCGGCTGGTCTATTTCACGTACCTGAAGCCCGACCGGAGTGACGACGTGCCGCAGGATGCGGCCGTGTCCCAGGCGCCCGCGGGAACGTCGGTGCTGGCGCGCGCCCGCTTCGACGGCGCCAACACCCTGACCGACGTCGAGGACATCTTCGTCTCGGACGCCCGGGTCAGCGGCTTCAGCGTGGCCAGACTGATCTTCGCCCCCGACGGCAGGATCTTCATGTCGATCGGCATGCCGCTGCGCGACCGGGAGCACGGTGGCAGCAATCGCATCGGCACGGCAGAGCAGTCCCAGGAACCCGGCAGTCACGCCGGCAAGATTCTGCGCCTCAACGACGACGGGACCGCGCCCGAAGACAATCCCTTCATCGGGGACCCGGCCTATCGACCGGAGATCTACGCCCTGGGCTTCCGCGATCCGCTGGGCCTGATCATCCATCCCGAGACCGGCGAGCTCTGGGAAGTGGAGCACGGTCCGCAGGGCGGCGACGAGCTCAACATCGTCAGGCCGGGCCGGAACTACGGCTGGCCGGTCGTTTCGTACGGCCGCGCGTACACGGGAGAGGCCACGGCGGGCACGGGCGGGACGGGCCCGGAGCTGCCCGAGCCCTGCGCGCCGGGCATGGAGCAGCCGCTGCTCTATTGGTACCCCGTCATCTCTCCCGGCGGCATGGCCCTCTATACGGGCGACAGGTTCCCGGCGTGGAGGGGCAGCCTGTTCGTCGGCGGCATGGCCACCACGCAGCTCCAGCGCATCGTCTTCAACCAGCGGGGCCTGCCGGTGCGTCACATCCCGCTGCTGACCGAGCTCAACCAGCGCATCCGCGATGTCAAGCAGGGGCCGGACGGCCTGCTGTACGTGACGACGGATCACGAGGCAGGGGCAGTGCTGAGAATCGAGCCGGTCGAAGGCGAAGGGGCAAACTGAGGGCGGAGCTATCCGATGATCTCCGCCAGGCCCTCGCTTCGAATTCGTGTTTCCTACGGCTCCAGGCTAGCCGTATAGGCCACGATGTTCACGATGTCCTCGAGTGTGAGGTTTTCCACCGCGGCGTCCATCAGGTCCGACCACGCCCCGTCGCGCACGCCGGTCTGCAGGTCGTAGAGCTGCCGGGCCATGTAGCTCGGCGAGCGGCCGGCCAGCGCCGGCACGGGGCCGAGTCCGCGCAGGTCGGCGCCGTGACAGGTGGTGCAGGCCACCGAGTTGTCGCCGCCCGTGAGCACGATGTTGCGTCCCCGCCCTACTGCGCCCGACGGCACGTAGGCGATGAAGCCGGAAGCGTCGTCGCGCAGCTTGGTCCGGGTCAGGTCCTCCGGCGTCTCGACCACGCGCGTGCCGATCGGCTCGGCGCCGCCGCCCTCGACCACCTCGTGGATCCACCCCGCGAAGCGCGTCTTCGGCACCGCGTCGGTCTCCACGACGCGGACCCACGGCTTGAAGTCGATCGACGAGAAGTACTCGGCTGCGATCCGCGCCTCCGCGTCGGTGGTGGCCAGTCCGATCCGCTCCATGAAGGAGGGCGGGCCCATGCGCGGCTCACCCGGCCGGCGCAGACCGTTCCGCCAGTCCGTCATCTGCTGCACGATGTACTCGTACGGTTGGCCGGCGACGCCGGCGTTCTCCGGCTTGCCCTGGCCGTTCGGCAGATGGCAGTAGCCGCACGCGACGACGCCCTCGCCGCCGCCGCTCGCCACGACCTCCGGCATCGGCGGATGGGCGTCGGGGTGCCAGTCGGGCGGGCCGTTGTCGATATTGATCGCCGAGCGCGGCATCGACACGCTGGAGCCGGGCACCGTGACGATCTCGTCGGGATCGGGCGTGTCCGCGTTCTCGACCGGCTCGTTGAGCACGTACGCCCAGGGCAGCACGGCGTTCGCCCCCTCGGCTTCCTGCTGCGCCTGCAGATCCACGCCGGCTGCGAGTCCGGCCGCCGCCAGCACCATCACCCATGCGCTGCTCGACTGTCGCATCGCGTCCTCCTCGGGCCTGCGCGCTGCACCACGCGGCTGATTGTGTCCCCACCGAACAGGCCCATCTTACACGCCCGATCAGCGCTGCCGCCGCGACCCGCGAGGCGTTGCCGATTGAACCGCCGCGCTCGTCGTATTACGATTGACTGCTGCTGCCGGCGCCTGCAACCACCCTGCGCGCCGGCCCGGGAATTCGGCAACATCGTTGGAGATCAGACCGATGACGCGACTGGTCGCACTGTCTGCCGGCATCTTGATCGCATTGTCGTTCGCGGCCGCTCCAGCCGTCGCGGCCGAAGGGACCCCCACCTACAACGAGCGCGTCGGGGACATCCTGCTCGACAACTGCGCGAGCTGCCACCGACCGAACCAGGTGGCGCCGATGTCGCTGCTGTCGTACCGCGACGCGCGGCCGTGGGCGCGGGCCATCAAGGCGAAGGTCGTCTCGCGCGAGATGCCGCCGTGGTTCGCCGACCCGCGGTTCGGCACGTTCTCCAACGACATCAGCCTGAGCGACGAGGAGATCGAGACGATCGTCGCGTGGGTCGACGGCGGCGCGCCGCAGGGCGACGGGCCGGCCCCCGAGCCGCCCGATTTCGCGGCGGCGGGCTGGAGCCATCCCGACGGGCTGGATCCGGACTACGTCATCGAGTTCCCGATCGCGTGGAAGATCGACGCGGAGGGAGAGACCCCGAACTTCAACCTGTTCACGCCGCTGCCTTTCGACGACGTCATGCGCGTGTCGGCGACCGAGGTGCGGCCCGGCAACTACGCGGTGACCCACCACATCACCACCGGCCTGGTCGACCTGCCGCCGGGGACGAAGCTGGGCCGCGGGCCGGCGTGGCCGGGCGGGCCGCTGGTGGACTACGTACCGGTGGAGGATCCGGACGCCGACCCCGAGGAGACCGACGCGGACGATGACGCGGCCGTGGAGGAGCAGTCCGACGAGGAGCTCGAGGAGCGCCGCCGGGCGCGCGCCGGCTTCGGCCCGTACATCCCGGGCGTGGGCGCCAGGGTGGTCCGCGACGGCCAGGTCCGCGAGGTGCGCGGCGACCTGTTCGACTACATCATCTGGAACCTGCACTACCAGGCCACCGGCAAGCCGGAGCGGGCCCGACCGTCCATCGGCGCCTGGTTCGCCAACGACACGGACGGGAAGTACCAGCGCACCCTCTCGTTGCGCGAGTACACCTCCGAGAACGAGCAGCTCGTGGCGCCGCCTCCGCTCACCGAGGAGGAGCGGCGGGCCGCCAACCCCGACCGGCAGGCGGGCCAGGGGCTGAACCCGCTGCTGGCGCCCATCCCGCCGCACGATCCGAACTGGACGGTCACCGGAATCGGGGCGTTCCGGAACGACGCCGTCCTGCACAGCCTGTTCCTGCATATGCACGTGCGCGGCAAGGACGTGACCTACGTGCTGACCTACCCGGACGGCCGGGAGGAGATCCTGCTCCGGGTGCCGAACTACGCCTTCGACTGGCAGTTCGAGTACGACCTCGTCGAGCCGATCCGGGTGCCGGCGGGGAGCACGGTGAAGGCCATCGCCCGCTACGACAACTCGCGGGCCAACCGCCTGAATCCGGCTCCGCACAAGGAGGTCTACTGGTCGGAGCAGAGCTGGGACGACATGTTCCTCGCCAACGTCAAGTACACGCTGGAGGACGAGGACACGGCGGGCGACAACTGACGCGCGGTCGCGCCGCGTGATCCGGGAAGGGCCGGGCGTGCGTCGCGCCGGCCCTTCTTCTTCCCCGCCTGCAGCCTGGAGCATCGATACATGTCGTACGGGAAGACAGCGGTCCTTCTGCTGGCCGCGGCCGTCTGGCTGGCGCCCGCGTCCACCCGGGGCCAGCGGGTGGCCGCGACCGGCGGCGCGCCCGCGGTCGAGATCGTGCACACGGTCGGTTGTGTGGAGCGCCGCGCGGGGGAGGCCGAGTGGTGGCTGGCGCGCGCCGCCGAGCCGACGGTGACCGAGGCCGGCGTGTTCGACGAAGACGAGGTGAACGAGGCGCGCGCGCAGGCTCTCGGTACGCACGTGTTCCACCTGGTGGGCGTGGCCGATTTTCTCGGCGCCGAGGCCCTGCTGCGCTCGTTCGACCGATCGTCCTTCACGACCCCGGATCAGGTGAACGCCACCGGCGAGCTGCGCGCGGGCCGCACGGTCCTGATCAAGGGGCTGTTGATCGAGTCGGACGATGCCGCGCGGATCAACCTGTTGTCCGTCGTGGGGTTGGCCGACACTTGTGGCGAGTAGGGAGTCGCTTGTGATGATCAGGCTCGTTGCATGCACCGTGCTCCTCGTCGCGGCGGCGGCGCCGCTGGGGGCGCAGACCACCGCGCAGATCGAGGCGGAGCCGATCGTGAAGCTGCGGGAGGGCGAGACCCTGACCCCCGACCAGTGCCTGTCCGAGCAGGAGCTGGAGCTGATCGACGCGCTGAACGCGCTGCGGCGGCCGACGGTCGGCGTGGAGCGGGACGGGGAGGGCGACGATCCGGCGCCGTTCGACCCGCACTACCTGGTCGGCGCCTGGAACATCGAAGGGGTGCTGCCGGAATCGCCGTTGGCTCCGTCCGGCTACTTCGTCGGCACCGAGACGGTCCGCCACGTCGGCGGGTGCACCTACGCGAGCACCGTCGAGGCGTCGGTGGACGATTTCCCGGTGACCATCGAGGCCCTCATGGTCTACGACCGGCGCGCGAAGTACCTGGTGCGCATCGAGGACGACAGCCGCGGCTTCCGCCTCGTGAAGCTCGGCCGGGTCGGCGGCGACCCGGGCGGTTACTTCTCCCACCACTGGGAGGCGGCGCCGCTCACGCGCGAGGAGTCCGAGATCCGGTTGCGGGGCCGTACCTACATGACCTCGCCGTTCGCCTACCAGGTGCGGACCCGCATCTCGATAGACGGCGGTCCGTTCATCAACTTCGGCTCCGTCTGGTGGGAGCGCGCCGAGGCCGAGCAGCAGGAGTCTGCGCCGTAGAACGGCGTGGATCAGGTCCCTCGGGCACAAGGCGGCGACGGTCTTATCGTCCACACACGAACACGGTTGCGGGAGGGGGCAGGCGGGCATCCGTCCGTCCGTGCTCGGGCTGTTGATTGCGGCGGCGCGCTGCGTGTCGCGGCCCTTGTGCGGCACTTCCGTCGACCGCTCGCCGCGGAGCCTCCGCATCGGTCTTGCGCGCGGCGCTCGCGGCGCCACACATGGTTGCAAGTGGTTCATTCCGTGCGACTTGCTTGCACGGGACGTGCACCGTGCCGGTCGCTGCCGGTCGTTCGACATCCTGGATCATCGCCGGTCGCAAGGACGGTTGGTCCGTCGGGCGGGAATCCACAGAAGCTGTGGAAAAGCCTGTGGAAGAACGCGTCGTTCCCGTGAAGGCGATGCGTCAATTCGGACGGGTTCAGCGATTTGCACCATCGCGGGGCGTGACCATCGGCCCCACGTGAGTGCACGGATGGATCGCATGCCGCGGCGGCGCCCGGGACACCGCTCGGTTCACGCCGGTGAGCCGCCTGTGGTGTTTGGTACGTGCTATGGTGCCTTCAACGGAATCGACGCATTTGTCACGGCCGCAGGCCTGCGGTCGAAGGGAGTCCACGATGACTCGTCCCGTCGCGATTGTCACCCTCGCCGCCCTCGTCGTGCTCGCCGTCCTGGCGCAGGCCGCACCGGCGGCCGCCCAGGCCCCCGCCGTCAGTTCCGTCACCGACGCGGTGCTGGCGGACCCGCCGCCGGAGAGCTGGCTGAACTGGCGCCGGACGCAGGACGGCTGGGGGTACAGCCCCCTGGATCGGATCACGCGCGAGAACGTCGGCAATCTCCGCATGGTCTGGTCGTGGGCGATGGAGCCGGGTTCGCAGCAGACCACGCCGATCATCCACGAGGGGGTGATGTACCTGGCGAGTCCCGGCAACATCGTGCAGGCGCTCGACGCCGCCACCGGCGACATGCTGTGGGAGTACCGCCGGCAGTTCCCCACCGCGCGGGGCCGCGGGCGTCCCAACCGCAACATCGCGATCTACCAGGACAAGATCATCCTGAACACCGCCGACGCGAACATCGTGGCCCTGGATGCGCGGACCGGCGAGATCGTGTGGGAGGCGGAGGTCGCCGACTCGTCGAAGGGCTTCTTCTTCAGCAGCGGCGCGCTGGTGGTGGAGGGCGTGGTGGTCTCCGGGATGGCCGGCTGCCTGCGGTTCTGGGAGGAGGGCTGCTTCATCACCGGGCACGACGCCGAGACCGGGCGCGAGCTGTGGCGGACGTCTACCGTGGCGCGGCCGGGCGAGCCGGGGGGCGATACCTGGGGCGACCTGCCGATGATGTTCCGCGGCGGCGGCGACGCCTGGATCGCCGGCAGCTACGATGCGGATCTCGGCCTCACCTACTGGGGCGTGGCGCAGGCCAAGCCCTGGGCCCAGGTGAGCCGCCGCACCGACGCGGACGCGCTCTACACCAGCTCGACCCTCGCGCTCGATCCCGCGACCGGCGAGATGCGCTGGTACTTCCAGCACCTGCCGGGAGAGTCCCACGACATGGACGAGACCTTCGAGCGCATCCTCGTCGAGGTCGACGGACGGCCGTCGGTCTTCACGATGGGCAAGCTCGGCATCCTGTGGCAGCTCGACCGCGAGACCGGCGGGTTCATCAACGCCACCGACCTCGGCTACCAGAACATCGTCGACATCGAGCCCGAGACCGGACGCATGTCGTTCCGCCCCGGCATGATGCCGGTCCTGGACGAGGAGCTGTCGTTCTGCCCGAGCCACTCGGGCCTCAAGAGCTGGCGGGCTATGGCCTACAGCCCCGAGACCGAGGCGTTCTACATTCCCCTGACGCTCAACTGCCAGCGGACCATATACAGCGAGGTCGAGTTCCGCGAGGGCGGCGGCGGCGCCGGGATGGTGTTCCGCGAGAACTTTCTGCACCCGGACAGCGATGGGAACATGGGCGAGTTCGTCGCGATGCACGTCAGCGGCGAGATCCTCTGGTCGCATCGCAAGCGGTCGCCCTACATCTCGGCGGCGCTGACGACGGCCGGCGGCCTGACGTTCGTCGGCACCTACGACCGGCGGGCGTACGCTTACGACATCGCGACCGGCGAAGAGCTCTGGCAGACGCGCCTGCCGACCGCGGTGCAGGGGTTCCCCGTCACCTACAGCGTGGATGGCCGGCAGTACGTCGCGATCGGCACCGGCACGGGGGGCGGGAGCTGGACGACGATGCCGGCGGAACTGATCCCCGACGTACGGCGTCCGAACGCCGGCAACGGCCTGTTCGTGTTCGCACTGCCCGTGAAGTGAGCACGGCGTTCAGCAGGGAGAGGTTCGCCATGGCGGAGTACACGTACGAGCAACTGAAGCACAAGACGATCGGCGATCTGCGCGAGATTGCCCGCGGCCTGGACCACGAGGCGGTGCAGGGATTCTCGCAGCTCAACAAGGAGCACCTGCTGCCGGGGCTCTGCAAGGCCCTGGGGATCGACACCCACGAGCACCACCACGTGGTGGGCGGGTTCGACAAGAACGGCGCCAAGAAGACGATGCGGGCGCTGAAGGCCGAGAAGCAGTCTGCGTTCGAGGCGGGCGACCGCGCGCGGGTGAAGATGCTGCAGCGGCGCATCCACCGGATCAACCACCAGATCCGGGCCCACGTGCGGTGAGCAGGCCGGGGAGTGAGACCCGCGCCGCATCCGCGCGCACGCGCCGAGGCTGGTCCCGGCCGGGTCCTGCGTCCGGCCTTGGCGTAGATGAGGCTCGGCTCGATTAGCTGATGCCGAGCAGCTCGACCTCGAAGAGCAGGGTCGCGTCGCCGGGGATGGGGCCCTGCCCACTGCTGCCGTAGCCGAGTTCGGGCGGAATGACGATGCGCCGGAGACCGCCGACCCGCATCCCGAGCACCCCCTGGTCCCAGCCGGCGATCACGCCACCGGCCCCCAGCGTGAACTCGAACGGGTCGCGCGACCGACTGGAGTCGAACTCCATGCCCTTGTTCTCGGCGGCGTTCGGGTCGTAGAGCCAGCCGGTGTAGTGCACCGAGAGCGTGTCCCCGTTCATGGCCTCCTGCCCGGTTCCCACGGTCAGGTCTTCGGTGCTGAACGGCACGTCGAGCCCTACGCTGGGGGAAGTGGGCGAGGTGGGGCCGCCGTTGCCGTCATCGCCGCCGCACGCCACGGCAAGCAGCAGCGCCGGAATCAGGAGAACGAATCGCCGCATCATGTATGCCTCCACGTGATAGCGTACAACGATGCCGGGCCTGCTCTTTCTCTGCGTCGCCAACTCCGCGCGCAGCCAGATGGCCGAAGGGCTCGCGCGGGCGCGGTTCGGCGACCGCGTCCGGATTGCCAGCGCCGGGTCGTCGCCTGCCGCGGTCAATCCATTCGCCATCGCCGCGCTCGACGAGGTCGGGATCGACATCAGCGGGCAGCGTTCCAGGAGCGTGGAGACGATCGACCCGGCGTCGGTGGATCTCGTCGTGACGTTGTGCGCCGAGGAGGTCTGCCCGGCGTTCCTGGGGACGGCGCGGCGGTTGCACTGGCCGCTGCCGGACCCCGCCGGCGGGGCCGGGTCCGACGCGGAGAAGCTCGATGGGTTCCGCGCCGTCCGCGACGAGATCGCGCGGCGTCTGGGGGCCCTGGACGAGCTGCTGTCCGACGCGAGGGCCGAAGCGGCCACGGAAGGCTGATCCATGTTCCTGCCGCTCGGCGACGAGCCGAACCCGCGCGGCGTGCCGGTTGTCACCTACACCCTGATCGGCATCAATGTCGCGGTGTTCCTGTTCGTGACGCTGCCGCTGAGCGCCGTCCGCCCCGCCCTGGACGACCCCGCGCTCTTCGAGTACCTGAACGCGATTCGCCCGCAGCTCCCAAGCCGGATGGAGGCGGAGCGGCTGCTCATGCAGGTCTCGGCCTACGATCTCGTCGTCTTCTCCTACGGCTTCCGGCCGGCCGACCCGAGCGCGATCGCGCTGCTGACCTCGTTGTTCCTCCACGGCGGGTTCATGCACCTGGCCGGCAACATGCTCTTCCTCTGGATCTACGGCGACAACGTCGAGCATCGCCTCGGTCCGGCGCGCTACCTGGTGGCGTATCTCGGCACCGGATTCCTGGCCACTCTGTCCCACGCGGTGCTGGACTTCGGATCCGTCCTGCCGATGGTCGGTGCGTCGGGCGCCATCTCCGGCGTGCTCGGGTTCTACTTCATCTGGTTTCCGAGGAACCGGGTGCGGTTGTGGATCATGCTGTTCCCGTTCTTCATGCACGTGATCTACGCGCCCGCGCGGCTGGTGCTGGGGATGTACCTGATCGTCGACAACCTGCTGCCGTTCCTCGTGACGCGGGGCGCCGGCGGCGGCGTGGCCTACGGCGCGCACATCGGCGGCTTTCTCGGCGGCCTGGCCTACGCCTGGTGGAGCGAGCGGCGCGAGGTGCAGCGCCGGCCGCGGGACTTCGAGCCGGATCCGGACCCGGCCGAACCCGCCTTCGACGCGGATCCGTCATCGGTGCGCGGCGTGCGGCAGTTGATCGCCGCCGGCGAGCACGGCCGGGCCGCGGCCGAGTACTTCCGCCTGAGCGCGGCGCGCACGGCGCGGCTGCTGATGCCGGGCGACTCCATCAACTTCGGACGCTGGCTGGCCAACAACGGGCATCCCGACGCGGCGCTGGTGGTCTATCAGCGGCACCTGCGCGACTACCCGCTCGGCCCCTACGCGGCCGAGGCGCATCTGGGGGCAGGTCTGGTGCAGCTCTACGCGCGCGACCAGCCGACCGCCGCGTACCAGCACCTCGTCGCGGTGCTCGACGCCGATCCGCATCCCGATACGGAGGGCTACGCGCGCCGGGCATTGATGGAGATCGCCGCCCGCCAGAAGTTCCGGACGCCCCGCGTGCACTGAACGTCGGCTGCCGCCGGATCGGTGCGGCGCGCGACGGCCGGCCGCGCCGGGCGCGATCACGGCCGGCGGGGAATCGGTTCGGTGAGGTAGCCAATCAGCTCGCGTTTCCACCAGTCTCCGTCCTCCGCCTCCTCCGGCGTCGTGAACCGGTAGCGGTACAGCACGAGACGGACGAAGGCGGGCGGTTCGTCGGGGAACGGATTGTGCTCGAGCAGGCCGAGCGCGGTCGGATCGTTCTCCAGCACGCGATCGACCAGAGCGAACAGCCAGTGGGCCTGCCGTTGCGGGTCGAGCGCCGCAAACCACATCTGCCAGTCGAGGCGCGGCATGTGCGGTTGGACGAAGCCGGGCGCCCGCGCGAGGTCGCCGGCCTTCCAGGGGAACGCGTACTCCGTCCAGGCGACGCCGTCCGCCGATCCTTCCATCACGATCTCCGGCCGGTCGGTCGTCATCACCCGGAATAGGCCGTAGCCGTTGACGGATCGCAGCGGGGCCACGGCGCCGAGCAGCGCATCGGACCAACCCGGCATCGGCGTCGGCCGCCGGATCTCTCGCACGAACGTCAGCGCGCTCAGGACCGCCAGGATCGTGACCGGCACCGCCATGGCCATGCCCCGCGCGCCCGGTCGAGGCGCTCCCCGCTGCGCGTATCCGGCCGGCGCCCGCAACCAGGGCAGCGCGCCCGCGATTACCGCGTCGTCCAGCAGGGAGATGTACAGCGTGACGGTCAGCAGGTTGAAGAAGCCGTAGTTGCCGCTGACCGCGATAAGCACCTGCAGCAGGCAGAGCAGGGCGCAGCCGGCGGTCCGAACGCGCCGGAAGCGGGGCGGGACCAGGATGACGAACGGCACGGCGAGCTCGATGAAGAACATCATCCCGACCGACACGGTCCCGAACCAGTCGGGGGCGTTGTGCGCGTACCAGCTCGCCCACGTGGGGATGGGCTGCGTCTCGTAGTGGTACCGCAGTGCGGTCAGGCCCCACCAGGTCTGGTCGTTGCTCAGCAGCTTGGTGACGCCGGACAGAAAGGTCAGTTTGAACGCGAGCCCCCAGACCAGCCAGCGGGCCGCTGCGCTCTCCGGCCCTCGCGTCTCGATCGGCGGCCACCAGCCCCTTGGCGCGTAGAGCACGGCCAGCAGGCCGGTCTCCAGCAGCAGCAGGTCCCACTGGAAGAACAGGAAGTCCTGTCCGGCGACGGTCAGCGACAGGTACACGGCCCAGAGCGATGGAAATACGGCGATGGGGGCGGCGCCGGCCATCGCGGCGACCGACAGGACGATTCCGAGCCAGCACAGCATCGCGAGCAGCGCGTCGCCCGGCCAGAGCCACAGCAGCGTCGGAAGCTGCACGTAGGCTTCGCGGCCCCACAGGTCGTGCGCCCGTTCGAGATAACCCGCGGCCGGGAGCAGGCCGTCCGATCCGACCAGGCCCGCGAGCTGCGGCGTGAGCGAGGCGAAGGCCACGAAGTAGACGAAGCCGAGCAGGCGGAGGAAGACGCCGCGGGACAGTGTGAAGCGGGGTGGATCGGCGGAGAGCAGGAGATGGCCGCTTACGGGCACGCCACATTCTATGTGGGTAGGCTATAGGCGTGAAAGCGGTACGGATCTGCCACCGGAACATCCTGGCGAACGGCCGGGGCGGCGATCCGACGGCTGACCGCGCCCTGCGCCGGTCAGCGCTCTTGCGGGACGAAGATGTCGCGGGCCGGCATTTCGACCGCCGGCAGCGTCGTGGCGTTCATCGCCTCGTCGGCCGCGATGAGACCGTTCTCTGCGAGGATCCAGGCGACGAGGCCGTAGACTTGGTCGGCCTCCAGCGTACCGGGCGCGTTCGACGGCATCGCGCGGCGGATGTAGTCGAACAGCGTCGTGGCGTAGGGCCAGTAGTTGCCGACCGAGTACGGCACGTCGGGACCGTCGCCGCGCCATTCCTCGTAGCGCGGCCCGAACGGCGGCGTGGTCTCCGGCGTGTATCCGACCAGCCGATCCGCGATGCCGCCCTCGCCGGACTGTCCGTGGCAGACGGCGCACTGTCGCGCGTAGACCGGGGCGCCGCTCGCCGCCGTTCCCTCGCCCTCGGGCAGGCCGGTGCCGTCGGGCATGACGTCGATGTCCCAGGCGGCGATCTCCGCCGCGGTCGCGGCGCGGCCGAAGCCGAACGACTCGGGGATCGACTGCGCACCGTCACCGCCGGCGTTCTGTGCCGCGGCCGGCCCCGCAAGCAGGAAACCGGCGGCGCTCAGCGCCAGCGCGGCGACGACCAGCGATGTCGTCAACGTCCCCTTCTGCGTCACGCGTCCCACGGCGGCTCCTCCCGGTAGTAGACCTGCCCGTTCGGCTGGATGCGCCACGCGGTGATCGGGTTGAGGTGATACCCGCGCGCGCGGCGGCCGCGAACGGCGCGCAGCGCGGCCCGCGTCGGCTGGACGTAGCCGGTGTCGTCGGTGGCCCGGCTCATTATCTCGGTCCCGGAGCCATCCCAGCGCCACAGGTGCCGGAAGCGGGTGTGCGCCTGCCGCAGGACCGGCTCCTGCAGGCTCGCCTCCTGCCAGGTGCGGCCACCGTCGGTGCTGACGTCCACTTTCGCGATGGTGCCCCGCCCCGACCACGCGACGCCGCGGAGCTCGATCCAGCCCGGCTCGACCACGTCCGGCCAGGCCGGCGAGGTGATGATCGAACGGGCGTCGAAGACGAAGCTGAACTGCCGCGCCGTGCCGTCGGCCAGCGGGTCGGTGTACTTCGAGGTCTCCTCGCGCGTCATGAACGGGGCGTCGGCCAGCTCGATGCGGCGCAGCCACTTGACGTTGGAGTTGCCCTCCCAGCCCGGCAGCAGGAGCCGCGCCGGGTAGCCCTGCGACGGCCGCAGCGCCTCGCCGTTCTGCGCGTAGGCGACCATCGCGTCGTCCCAGGCCTTCTCCATGGGGACGCTGCGTGTCATCACCGCGGCGTCCTGTCCCTCGGCCAGGAACCACGTCGCGTCGGGGCTCGCGCCGACCTCGCGGAACAGCGTGGCGAGCGACACGCCGGTCCACTCGGTGGTGGAGGTCATGCCGCAGACCAGCTCCGGCTTCGTTTCCGGTCCGGCGCCCGTGGGATAGTTGCCGGAGCACTCCAGGAAGCAGATGCGCGACGTGGCGGGGAAGCGCTTCAACTCGGCGAGCGTGAGGATCGTCGGCCGCTCGACCAGCCCGTGGATCAGGAGCCGGTAGTCGTCGGGGTCGACCGCCGGCACGCCGCCGTGGTGCCGCTCGAAGTGGAGGTCCGACGGCGTGATCATGCCGTGGAGATCCTGCAGCGGCGTCCGCGACGAGAGGCCGGTGACCCTGCCGCGCGCCAGCGGCTCGTGGGGCGACCGCGCCCCGAGCGCGCTCGCCGGCCCCCCCGGGGACTTCGTGGTGTCCTGCGCGTGGACGCGCTGGCCGACCGGCGCAAGCGTGGCGGCGCCGATGGCGCCCGCCGCGCCGGTCAGGATATCCCTGCGGGTGACTGTTCTCGCCATGGGTCCTCCCTCCGTGAGACGCGCGCGGGGCGCCGATGATCTCCTCCGATTCCGGAAACCGCTGCTCGGCGTGCTTCGAGGAAGATCATCCTGCCGTCCGCGACGACGTCGAATATCCTGTTGGTTGTCTCCGTATACTACCCGTTGCGCGAATCCGCGTGAACCGGCACGTTGCCCCTGTACCGCGAGCGCCTGCTTCGAGCCGCGGGTGCGGGCGGCGTTCGAGCGTGCGCCGGCAATGCACGCGGACGGCGAATCCGCGTGACGGAGGCGGCGAACGGAGTGGCCGAGGTGGCGAGCCGGGGAGCGGCGGGTGGGGAAGTACCGGCCGCGGTGCTGCGCCGGGTGTGCGGGCTGCTCGACGAATGCGCCATTCCCTTCCAGTTGACGGGCGACGTCGCCGCCGCCGCGTACGGCGCCCCGCGCCCGATCCGCAGCGTGGAGTTGTTCATCGCGGCCGAGCACGTGCCCGCGCTGCTGCGGCGGGCGGAGGAGCACGTCGTCGACTATCCCTGGCGTCGGCGCGACGACGCCTGGGACCGCGTCGCCCTGTCGCTGTCCTTCGACGGGGTGACTATCGACGTCTGCATCGCGGAAGCGGCCCGGTTACGGGAGGCGGCGACGGGAGCGTGGCGGGAGGCGGCCATCGACCCCGCGGTGTCCGTGACCGTGAAGGTCCGGGGCGTGGAGGCGCCGGTGATGCCGCGCAGGCAGCTTCTGGATCAGAAGCGCCGGCTCGACCGCGAGGTCGACCGGCAGGATCTCCGGGACCTCGCCCGGGAGGATCCGTGACGCGCGGCAATGCAGTACGATATCCGGCCCCCGTGGGCGTCCGCGCTCCGGGGTTCGCTATGCTGAAAAAGACGTGGGTTCTGCCTGCGTCGAGGAGGAACGATGCTGTTCGCCAATCCAGCCAGTCTGCGTATGCCGACCGCGGCGGAGGCGTTGCCCGGCCGTGACGCGACGCTGCCGGTGCCGGCGGGGCACTTCGTGCACGGCCGCCCGATCGTCCCGCCGTTTCCGGAGGGGACCCGCAAGGCGGTGTTCGGCCTGGGTTGCTTCTGGGGCGCCGAGCGGACGTTCTGGGAGCTCGACGGCGTCTACTCGACCGCCGTCGGCTATGCCGGCGGGTTCACGAAGAACCCGACGTACGAAGAGGTGTGCAGCGGCGGGACGGGCCACTCGGAGGTGGTGCTCGTCGTTTACGACCCGCGCGTCATCGACTTCGAAGGCCTGTTGAAGGTCTTCTGGGAGAGCCACGACCCGACCCAGGGGATGCGGCAGGGCAACGACGTCGGCACGCAGTACCGCTCCGCCATCTTCGTGGACGACGCGCAACAGCAGCGCGCCGCCGATGCCTCGCGCGACGCCTACCAGCCGGGACTGACCGCGGCCGGCTACGGTCCGATCACGACCGAGATCCGCACGGCGCCGCCCTTCTTCCACGCCGAGGAGTACCACCAGCAGTATCTGGCGAAGAACCCCGGCGGCTACTGTGGTCTCGGCGGGACCGGCGTCGCCTGCCCCCGACCGGCGGAAGTCTCGCAAGCCTGAGGGGAGCCGGCTGCGGCCCGATGATCGACTGGACCGCCTACGAGGCGGTGCTCTTCGACCTCGACGGCGTCCTCACCGCCACCGCCCGGCTGCATGCCGCGTCGTGGAAGCGGATGTTCGACGACTATCTGCGCAGTCGGGCAGCCGCGCGCGGCGAGCCGTTCCGGCCGTTCGAGATGCCCGGCGACTATGCGCGGTTCGTCGACGGCAGGCCGCGCTACGACGGCGTCCGGACCTTCCTCGCGTCGCGCGGCATCACCCTGGAAGACGGGGTGCCCGAGGATGCGCCCGGGCTGGAGACGGTCTGTGGTCTCGGCAACCGGAAGAACGCGATGTTCACCGAGCTGCTTGCCGGTGAGGGGGTCGAGGTCTACGAAGGTTCCCTGGCGGTGGTCCGGCACCTGCGCCGCCACGGCGTGCGCTGCGCCGTCGTCTCCTCGAGTCGGAGCTGCGAGGCCATCCTGCGCGCGGCCGCGCTGGCCGACCTGTTCGAGCTGCGGGTCGACGGCCAGGTTGCCGTGCGGCAGGGACTGGCCGGCAAGCCGGCGCCCGACACCTTCGTCTACGCGGCGCGGGTGCTCGGCGTCGCGCGGTCGCGGGCCGTCGTGGTCGAGGACGCGATTGCCGGCGTCGAAGCCGGAAGCGCCGGCGGTTTCGGACTGGTCGTCGCGATCGATCGCAGCGGGGAGGCGGAAGCGCTCTCACGGGCCGGCGCCGACCACGTGGTGACCGACCTGGGCGACACGTTGAAGCACGCGGACGGGGACGCAGCCCGACCCTCGGAGGCCCGCTGAACCATGGGTGACCTTCACCGCCGGCATCCGCCCCAGGACATCTACCCGCGCGAGCCCTGGCGCCTGGTGGAGACGCACTTCGACGAGCGCTACCTGGCCGCCGCCGAGTCGCTGTTCGCCACCGCGAACGGCTATCTGGGGATGCGCGGCACGTGCGACGAGGGGCAGCCGGTGGTGCACAACGGCACCTACGTCAACGGCTTCCACGAGACGTGGCCCATCGTCTACGGCGAGGAGGCCTACGGTTTCGCGAAGCTCGGCCAGACCATCGTCGACGTGCCGGACGCGAAGATCATCCGCCTGTACGTCGACGACGAGCCGTTCTTCCTGCCGACCGCGACGCTGGAGGGTTTCGAGCGGGCGCTCGACTTGCAGGCCGGCACGCTGGATCGGGAGCTCGTCTGGGCGCATTCCTCGGGTCAGCGCGTCTCCATTCGGTCGCGGCGCCTCGTCTCGCTGGAACACCGGCATCTGGCCGCGATCGAGTACGAGGTCACGCTGCTGGCGAGCGACGCACCCGTCGTCATCGTGTCGGAAGTCGTCGACAGCGAACGTTCCGCGCGTCCCAACGGCGACCCGCGCACCCGGCAGTTCGGTTGCGAGGTGCTCGATACGGAGGTGACCCGCACCGCAGAGGCGCGCGTGGTCCGCGGCTACGTCACCAGGTCGAGCGGGATGACGCTGTCCTGCGCCATCGATCACGAGGTGCGGACCGACTGCTCGTTCAACGTGAAGGCATCGGCCGACGAGGCGGCGGGCCGCGTGGTCTATTCCATCGACGGCACGGTAGGTACCCGCATCCGGCTCATCAAGTACATCACCTACCACTCGTCGCGCCGCCGCCAGGTCGAGGAGCTCTGCCAGCGTGCCGAGCGGGTCCTCGATCGGGCGGTGGAGAAGGGGTTTCAGGACCTGCTCGACAGCCAGAAACGCTTTCTCGACGACTTCTGGAACTGCAGCGACGTGGAGGTGCGCGACAACCCGGAGTGGCAGCAGACGATCCGGTTCAACCTGTTTCAAATGTGCCAGGCGACGGCGCGCGCCGAAGGCGTGGGCGTGCCGGCCAAGGGCCTGACCGGGCCCGGATACGAGGGGCACTATTTCTGGGACACCGAGATCTACGTGCTGCCGTTCCTCACGTATACCAAGCCGCGGATCGCGCAGAACCTGCTTCGTCAGCGGCACGCCTTCCTGGACGAGGCCCGCGCACGCGCGCGGGAGGTCAACCAGCGCGGCGCGCTCTTCCCCTGGCGCACCATCAACGGCAACGAGGCCTCCGCGTACTACGCGGCGGGGACGGCGCAGTACCACATCAACGCGGACATCGTGTACGCGCTTCGCAAGTATGTGGACCTCACCGGCGACCGGGAATTCCTCAAGGAGGTCGGCGCGGAGATCCTGGTCGAGACCGCGCGCCTGTGGGTCGACCTCGGCTTCTTCGGCCGCCACGACGGCAAGTTCCGGATCAACGGGGTGACCGGGCCGGACGAGTACAACACCGTCGTCAACAACAACCTGTACACCAACCTGATGGCGCGCGAGAACCTCTGGTACGCCGTGGAGACCATCCGGGCGCTGGCGGAGAGCGATCCGCAACGATTCGGGTCGCTGGTCCGCGACACCGGACTTCGCCAGGAGGAGATCGATGACTGGCGGCAGGCGGCCGACCGGATGTACCTGCCGTACGACGAACGCGACGGCGTGCACCTGCAGGACGACTCCTTCAAGGACAAGCAGGACTGGGACTTCGCCAGCACGCCCGCGGAGAAGTACCCGCTGTTGCTGCACTACCACCCGCTCGTGATCTACCGCTATCGCGTCGTCAAGCAGGCGGACGTCGTGCTGGCGATGTTCCTCCTCGGCCACGAGTTCTCGCACGACCAGAAGCGGCGCAACTTCGTGTACTACGACCGGCTCACGACGCGCGATTCGTCGCTGTCGTGCTCCATCGAGAGCATCATCGCGGCCGAGGTGGGGGAGATGGACAAGGCGTTCAGCTACTCCATCGACGCGGGGCTGATGGACCTGGCGGACGTGGCCGGAAACGTGCAGGACGGATGCCACATCGCGTCGATGGGCGGCTTCTGGATGACGCTCATCTACGGTTTCGCGGGGATGCGCGACACCGACGGCCGCCTCAGCTTCGCGCCCAAGGTGCCGGAGAAGCTCGGCGGCCTGCGTTTCCCGCTGGAGATCCGCGGGCAGCGCCTGGAGGTGGATCTGACCCCGACGTCCGCGACCTACGTGGTGCGGGGGGAGGCCGCGCTGCGCATCGCGCACGAGGACGAGCTGGTCGAACTGGAGCCGGACGTTCCGGTCACCCGCGCGGTCCGCCGACGCCCGCAGGTCGACGGCGAGGCGTCGACCGTGACGGCTTCGTCCGGTGCGGGGACGGTTACGTAGGTCGCCGAACCATCGCAGGCGGTACCGACAACCCGCCTCGGAGCTCGCGCGCCCTCTGCCTGACAGGAGCAGACGTTCCGAAAGGCGCTACCGCACGGTCTGCAACTGGTTGTCGACCCGCAGGACGCCCTGCGTCTGCGCGACGATCCGCTGCATCTCGATGTACTCGATCCGGCTCTGCACGTAGCCGACTAACGTGACGACGCTGTTGTTCACGATGATGTGGAACGGCGGGTTGGTCATCGACACGAGCCGCTCGAAATGCTCGCTTCTCGCGAGCTGGCGACCGATCGCATTCCGCAGCCGGTTGTCCGAGCTGCTGGGAGAGAGCGGGGTGAGGTTCACCTGGACGTCCTGGACGCCGCGCACCTTGGCGATGCGCTCGAACAGCTCGCCCGCCTTGTCGCGTTCCGGCGTCACCTGCCCGAAGATGCGCACGGCCCCGTTGTCGATGCGCCCGTCGATGTAGTCCCAGACCCGGTAGTGCGGATAGCGCTGGATCGCGCGGCTCACGTCCTCGACCAGCTCTTCCTGGTCCTCCTGGACCGGCACCTCGATCTCGCTGACCACGGTGCCGACGCCGCGGATGTCGAAGGTGCGCCGCAACGCCTCGTTCTTGTCCCAGAAGTGGCGCACCCTCCCGGTCAGCGTCACCTCGTCGCCGGCCACCGACACCTCGAGCCGGCGCAGGGCGCGGTCCCCCCGCAATTCGCGCTCGACGGCCTGCTTGATCTGCTCCGGAGACTGGGCGGCGGCGGGGGCCGCGGCGGCGGTCACGCCGACGACGGCGATCGACAACGCGGCGGCGATGCTGGTGAACTGTCTCTGAATCGCGTCCATGCTTGATCTCCTGGGCAGGCGGCCCGTCTCTTCACTTGTACCACACCCGCGGGACCCGCGGTGCGGCCATGCCGCGCGGGGCGGCCGTTGTGCCACGCCGGAGCCTCTCGCGCGGCGTCGAGCGGACCGGCCGGCCTGACGTCAGTTGGGTTCACTGCGGACGCTCGGGCTCCGACCGGGGCACGCGCGCGCGGGCGGTGTAGGTGGCGTGCGCGAGCTGGTCCTGGAAGTACGCGGTCTGCGACGCCCAGGCCACGAGCTGTGCGAACAGGTGGACCACGATACAGAGCTGTCCGCCCACGAACGCCCCGCGCATCGCCGGGCTGACGGCGGCGGAAGCGGCCAGGGACCAGACGGCGAGTGCGGCCGCGGTGAGCACCGCGTTCATCAGCCACAGTCCGGCGACCGCGGCCGGGCGCCGGCGGACGAAACGCAGCGCGGCAAGGAGCGCTCCCACCATGCTCCGGCGATCTTCGACGACCGCGCGGACTCTGGCGTAGTCGAAGAGCAGGCCGACACCGGCCACGCCGGCGCCGAACGTCACCTGCAGCGCGGACCGGAGCGGTCCGGCGTCGGCAGACACGGTCGGCAAGTGCACGGGAGCGCCGGAGGGGTCGTCCAGGAGCCAGGAATACAGCCCGCCGAACAGGATCCAGTACACGGCGCCGGCCAGGGCCGCAAGGCGCGCCAGCGGCCAGAAATGGTGCCGGCACGTGGCGAGGAAAGCCGCCCCTGCCGTCCGCTGCTGGCAGGCCAGCCGGTCGAGAATGCCGCCTGCCAGGAACGTCCAGACGACTACGCCGGCGGCGGCGATTCCGTTGGCCGCTCCGAGCGGCCACCCGGCGTACAGGTCGCCGAGAGTCGAGAGCACGGCCTGAAAGCCGACCAGACCGGGCCCGAAGGTCTGCGGGATGCCGGCGAGCGCTCCGGCCGCCGCGGCAGGTCGGAGGTGCACCGCGCCCGCGCCGCCCGGGACGAGCTGCATCCCCAGCAGGACGGCGAGGGTGACGCCCCAGGCGCCGAGAAGCAGCGCCGGGGCGGCCGCGACGCGCCGGAGACCGCCGATGAAGGCGACGAAAGCCATGACGGGCATCGTATGCGAACGCGCGTCGAGGGGAGGGAATCGGGGAGACTGGATCGGATCGGCGGGGCGGGTTCCGGGAGCCGGACGCGTCTGGCGCGCCCGGCTCCCGGCGGTGTCCGTGTCCGTTTCGCTCTCGCCGGGGCCGGCGCCGTCCGCGGCGGCGCCCGTTCCTGCGTTAGCGTCCTGCTCTTCGTCGTCGTCTGCGCGGATCCCGCGGCGCAGGTCCCTACTCGGCGAGGCCGAACGTGAAGACGACGTTGCCCGCCGCGATCGAGACGTACTGCTCGCCGTCGACCGCGTAGCTGATGGGCGCCGAGTGGACGCGGGCGCCCACCGTCATGTACCAGAGCTCCTCGCCGCTGACCGCGTCGATGGCGAAGAAGTAGCCGTCGACGGTGCCGCCGAAGACGATGTCGCCGGCGGTGGACATCAGTCCCGAGGTGGACCGCGGCGCGATGGGGTACTCCCATTGGACGTCGCCCGTCGCCGGATTGATGGCGCGAACCGCGCTGTGGTAGTTGTCGATCGGCCCGGCGCTCTCGCCGCCGCCCCCGAGGTACTGCTCGCCTTCGACGTACTCCTCCTCGCGGATGAAGAAGATCTGCTCGCCGTCGAACGCGTTGACGTAGAGCAGGCCGGTGCGCGGGCTGAAGGTGGGCGACCACCAGTTGGTGCCGCCGCCGATGGTCGGCGAGACCAGGGTGCCTTCGACCGACGGCTCCATGTTCGGCACGCGGATCGGGCGGCCGTTCTCGTCGAGCCCTTCCGCCCAGGTCTGCAGGGCGTAGGGCTTGCCGACCAGGAACTCGCCGGTCTCGCGGTCGAGCGTGTAGTAGAAGGCGTTGCGGTTGGCCCACAGCATCGCCTTGCGCATCTCGCCCTCGTACAAGATGTCGGCGAGGATCGGCACCTGGATCGCGTCCCAGTCGTGGATGTCGTGCGGCGTGAACTGGAAGTACCACTCCAGGTTGCCGCCGTCGCCGTTCAGGGCGAGCACCGAGTCGGAGTAGAGGTTGTCGCCCAGGCGCACCTCGCCGTTCCAGTCGGGGCCGGGATTGCCGGTGCCCCAGTAGATGAGGTCGAGGTCGGGATCGTAGGCGCCGGTGATCCAGGTCGGCGAGCCGCCGGTCCGCCACGACTCGCCGAGCCAAGTCTGGTTCCCCGGCTCGTCCGGCCCCGGGATGGTGTAGGTGCGCCAGTTGCGCACGCCGCTCGCCGGGTCGTAGGAATCGAGGAAGCCGCGGATGCCGTACTCGCCGCCCGCGATGCCCGTGATCACCTGGTCCTTGACGATGAGCGGCGCCGCCGTCTTGCTGTAGCCGCTCGTGTGCGGGGCGGTCTCGGTGTCCCAGACGACGTTGCCGGTGCGCGCGTCGATGGCGACGATGTGCGCGTCGAGCGTGCTCATGAAGAGCGTCTCGCCCAGGATGGCCACGCCCCGGTTGTTGCGCCCGCAGCAGATGCGCAGATCGTCCGGCAGATCGTGGTTGTAGCGCCAGTACTGGCGGCCGGTGGCGGCGTCGAGGGCCACGACGTTGCTCGGGGCCTCGGTGACGAACATGACCCCGTCGACGACGAGCGGCGTGGTCTCGGCCCGGTCGATTTCCGGGATCTGGTAGGCCCACTTCAACTCGAGATTGCCGACGTTGCGGTTGTGGATCTGGTCGAGGCGGCTATACCGCTTGCTGTCGAGCGTCCCCGAGTACATGAGCCAGTTCTCGGGCTCGTCCGCGGCGTTCAGCAGGCGCTCCCAGGTGACCGGGCGCAACGAGGGTCCCGCGTCTTCCTGGGCCGTCGCCGCCGCCGGCGCCACCAGCGCGATCAAGGCCGATACGGTCGCAAGTCGTTTCATCTTCAGCTCTCCCTGCGCAGCGAGAAGAGGTAGGCGACCAGGTCGTCCATCTCGCTCGCGTTCAGACCCTCGGCAGCCGGCATGGTGGAGGTCTTGATCTGCTCGAGAGAGCGGACCTCGCTCTTCATGAAGCTCCAGAGGTTCTCGTCGTTGTCCATGATGCGGACCGTGAACGTGTCCTCGTTCATCCGCAGCCCTTCGATGGTCGAGCCGTCGGCCCGGTTGATCCGCATCGTCCACCAGCGGGGCGCGACCTCGGCGTCCGGGTCGCTGAGAGAGGTCGTTATCTCGTCGGGGTCGAGCCGGCTGCCGACCGTCGACAGGTCGGGGCCGGTCCGGCCGCCCTCACCGCGGACCATGTGGCAGGTCGAGCAGTTCGCACCGGCGTACACCTGCTCGCCACGCCCCGCATCACCGGGCAGGTCATAGTCGGCGGGATCGAGGTTCAGCGAGTTGATGTAGGAGACGATCTGCCAGACACTCTGATCGGACGCCCGCGGGCTGATGCCGATCATGGCGGTGCCGTCGATCCCGTCGCGGATCACGTCGAACATGCCGGCGTCGCTGCTCACGCGCGAGAACTGGCCGGTCGTCAGGTCCGGGGCCCCGGTCTCGTCGTTGCCGCGGCCGTCGCGACCGTGGCAGCGCCCGCACTGGGCGCGGAACACGCGTTCGCCCATCCGGACGTCGATCAGCGTTTCGTACGGGTTCTCCTGGGCCTCGGCCGGCGCGGCGGGGCCGGCGACGACGACCAGGGCGGCAACGAGCGCGGCCTGGATCAGCCCGACGAAGAATACTCTGCGCATCGTGCTACCTCCGAGGATCAAAAAGTGCAGGAATCATAATCGCTTTCGAGCGCGGTGTCTCGCGCCCGCCGCGCCGGCGGCTCGCCCGTGCGACGCTCCTGGAGCCGCCTTCAGAAGCCGGCCGCCGCCGACAGCAGCATGCCGCGCAGCATCCGGACCGCGAACAGCAGCACGAGCGGCGAAAAGTCCAGCCCGCCCATGTCCGGCAGCACCGAACGGATGGGGCCGAGCAGCGGCTCCGTCATGGCGTGCAGGAAGTTCCCGATGGGGTTGTCCGGCGGAAGCTGCACCCACGAGGCGATTACCGCGCCGAAGACGATGAACGAGTAGACGTCGAGGAGGCCGATGAGCAGCATGACGGTTCAGGGCTGGCCGGGATTCGGAGCTTGCTGAATCCCCCTTCCATCACGGATCATACAAGGCTTACGTGATGAAGACGCTGCTGGTTCTGCGGCATGCCAAGTCGAGCTGGAAGCACCGGGACACGTCCGACCACGACCGGCCGCTGAACAAGCGCGGAAAGCGGGACGCGCCGCGGATGGGGCGCGTCGTGGCGGCGCAGGGGCTGTGCCCGGACGTCATCGTGAGCTCGACCGCGAAGCGCGCGCGCTGGACGGCGGACGAGGTTGCGCAGCATGCCGGCTACGAGGGGACGGTGCAACTGGAGCGCCGCCTCTATCTCGCCAGCCCGGACGAGATCGTCGATGTCGTACGCGCCGTCGCCGGCGCCGCACGGCGCGTGCTGGTCGTGGGGCACAACCCCGGGCTGGAAGACCTGGTGGCGCGTCTGGCGGGACGCCCCGAAACGCTGCCGACCGCCGCTCTGGCCGAGATCCGCCTGTCGATCCGGGCCTGGAAGGATCTGGACACGACCAGCGCCGGCACCCTCGCCGGCGTGTGGCGGCCGCGCGAGCTGCCCGACGACGCCTGATTCCTCCCGCCGGGCCCGTTCGCTCGGGGACGTCGCGCGCCTTGCGGCCGTCGGCTCCGGCTCGTCCTACGGGCGGTCGGACTCTTCTTCCTCGTCCTCTGCCGTGCCGCGCGCGAGCTCGTCGGCCGCGCGCGCTTCTTCCCGTTCGACGGCCAGCTCGTCGTAGAGAGCGGCGAAGCTCCGCTCCGCGAAGGGGCGGCCCGCGACGAGCGGCCAATCGAGGTCCGACGTCTCCAGAAGGCGCAGCGCGTCCTCACCCGCCACGCCGCGGTACAGGAGCTGCATCGCGCGCATTCGCAGCGTCACGAACCGATCGCGGAAGACCTGCACGTCGCGCTTCGTCAGGGCCGGTCCGGCCCCGGGAACCGCGGTCTCGAACTCGAGAGCGAGAATCCCGTCCAGCGTCTCGACCCAGCCGCGGCTGCCGCCCCCCGCCGCGTAGTCGATGAACGGCATCCCCCGGACCACGAGATCGCCGGCGTACAGGACACCCAGATCGGGGAAGAGAACGGCGGTGTCGCTGCCAGTGTGCGCCGGGGCGAAATGGTGCAGCCGGACCTCGGCCCCGCCCAGAAACAGCGACAGTCCGCGGGTGAACGTGAGGTCCGCGGCCTCCGGCCGTTGCGAGGCTGCGGAGCCGTGCGGGAGCGGCACCGGCCGCCCGGGAGCCACGCGCCTCGCGTCCCGCCAGGGCGCGGGCAGGGCCGCGGGCTCGCCGTCGTGCTGGTGGGTCCGGAGCACGTAACGGACCGGCTGGTCGGTTGCGCCGGCGATCGTCGCGGCAATCGTATCGGCCGCGGCGGTCAGCTCTCCCGCGACGACGACACCCTCCGGCGTCACGCGCGCCACCAGGTTGCCGCCGTAGCCGGTCACGACGTAGAGGCCCTCCGCCAGCTCTTCGATGCCCGGCGCGGGTGGGCCGTAGAGCCACGGCGGTTCCGGAGGCCCGACGAACGGCGCGGAGGCGACCGCGCCGGCGGCGTCGACACCGGTCGGTTGCGCCGCCCCATCCGGCGCGGCGACCTCGTCCGCGGGCGGCGGTGACGGCGCCTGCGCCCCCGCGGTGGCCGCCGGCGGCTGGGCGCGAAGCGGAACGTCCGCGCCCGCGGCCAGCAACGCGATGCAGACCGCCTGGGCGAGCCGGTTAGCGGCCGGTGCCCGGAATCTTCCGGCGGGGCGGTTGCGGTGCTCAGATCGCGGTCTTGACATCCTCGTACAGCAGCTCGCCCTGCTCGTCGTAGAAGCGGAAGGCGGCGGTCGGCTGCTCACCCGGCGTCACGATCACGTTCAGGAAGCCGCCGGTCGGCTCGTCGTAGGTGTAGTACTGCATCACGAGCGCGTCCGGGTCGTTCGAGTCGGGATCGCCCGGCGGCCGGCCGACGCGCGAGTTGGCGTCGACCAGCGCCCCGGTCGAGAACTCCTCGAAGCCGGTCGGGTCGAGCGAGTGGTACTGCCAGTGGCGGTCGCCGGTCACGATGTAGAAGTTCTTCTCGAGGAAGCCGTTGTCGATCAGCCAGGCGAACAGCTCGTCCCGCTCGTGGCGGAAGCCGCCCGGATTCGAGTGGTTGTCGCGCTTGACCGGGTCGTGGTTCTCGGCCGCGCGGCCGGCCTGGTCGGCGTCGTCGGGACCTACCATCGGCGTCGGCGAGATCAGGATCTTGAACGTCGCGTCGCTCTCCAGCAGGGTCTGCTTGAACCAGGCGAGTTGCTCCTCGCCCCACAGCGTCTTGCCGGGGCCCGGCTCCATCATGTTCGGGCTGCGGAATTCACGCCCCTCGGTGAGCCAGATCTGCAGGTCCCGGCTGACGCGGTGCGTGCGGTAGGGCAACGGATCGGGGTCGTCGGGATCGGCCACCGGCACCTGCTCCAGGAAGATGCGCCGGCCGAGATCGGGCAGCGGCGCCGCGTCGCTCGTGTTGTCGCAGTCGTTGTAGCGGTAGTCGTGGTCGTCCTTCTCCCAGTAGGTGGGCGTGTGGGTGAAGAAGTCGATGAAGCGCTGCTTCGAGAGCTGCTGGTGCCACTTCCGGCGCATGGTGGGCGCGGTGTCGGCCCGCCCCTCGTACGGCGTGTCGTAGTAGACGTTGTCGCCGGTCGCGACGAAGAAATCCGGATCGAGGGCGAGCATCGACGCCAGCCCCGGGAACCCGAACTCCTTGTCGGGCCCGGTGTAGGCGCGGTTCGGATTGTCGTAGAAGTGGTAGTAGTTCATGCCGGTGACGACCGTGAAGCTCGTCCGCGCTTCGGCGTCCGCCCCCGGGTGGGTGGCGAACGACCGCGTGGCCCCGCTCTCGGTGTGCTCGGCGTCGGGGCCGTAGACCACGCGGTACACGTAGTCGGTGCCCGGCGAGAGCCCGTCGATCTTCGCCTTGACGATGTGATCGCCGTCCGCGGTGGCGGTGAGCCAGTCGGTGGTGAGCGGATCGGCGAAATCCTGGCCGGTCGCCACCTCGAAGCGCGCGACCCCGTCCACGCCCGGCAGATCGCCGTCCACCCACCCGGCCTTCGAGGTCAGGCGCGTCTGGAGGATCACCGACGTGGCGGTCACCTCGCCGGCGATCTCGCCCTGACCGTTGGTCATCGTGATCTCGACCGGCTCGGGGCCGGCGCAGGCGGCGAGGGCCGCCGCGGCGAGCAGTGCGAAACCTGGATGGCGCCAGTTCGTCATGTGTCTCTCCTGGTCCTGCAGTCCTTCACCTGCCCCGCCGCGGCCGGCGGCGGACAAGGGGGTGGCCCCGAGAGGCATGATACCGGAGACCCGAGTGGACCGCTTCGGAATGGCCGGAAGAGGCGCCGGCGTTCGTCGGCGAGGTCGGTCCCTCCCGAACCGGTTTCCCCGGAGATTCCCGGCGACGACCGGCAAGGGCGCCCGCGCTACCTGGCGAGCGACAACACCAGCCGCACCAGGTCCGCCTGCCGCGAGATGGACTGCTTCCGGTAGATCTGCTTCAGGTGCCGATAGACGGCGCCTTCCGTGCGCCCCGTCGCCCTGGCCATCTCGCGCACGCTCTTGCCCTCCGCCAGCCACACCGCCACCTGGGTTTCTCCCG
This sequence comes from Acidobacteriota bacterium, assembly GCA_009861545.1. Taxonomy (NCBI): domain Bacteria; kingdom Pseudomonadati; phylum Acidobacteriota; species Acidobacteriota bacterium. The sequence continues at coordinate 141,820 of VXME01000076.1, forward strand.
GCGTCAGCTCCAGGGTCGCGGCCACCACCTCCGGGTGGATGCGATGGCGGCGACCCGGCTCGGCGATCAGAATCAGGGCCGCCACGTACCGCGCGCCGTAGTCGGGCTGCGGGGCGGCCACGGGCTTGACGTGCACGATGAACGGCGGCAACACGGACGAGCGGCGGAGCAGCATCGACCCGCTGAGCGCGGGTGCGTTGGACGCCGGGAGGGCTTCGCCCAACAGCCGCTCGAGACGAACCTGGTCGGCGGGCGCGCGAGCCCGCAGCGTGCCTTCCCGGTCCGACAACCCGTCGCCGTTCCGCAGGATGTCGCGGGCGCGGTCGTTGACCTCCAGGATCCGCCCGCGCCGGTCCAGATGAAGGACGCCTACCCGCGAGTTGTCGAGCAGATCGGTCGCGGTCGCGGACCGCGCGTCGGCGCGCATCAACGCCTGGCGGACGCAGACGAACTGCCGGATGTGGGGCGCCAGCCCCGTGACCATCGCGACTCGCGAAGCCCCCCAGCCATCCGAGTCGACAGGGTCTCCCAGGTTCCAGGCGAAGCGGGAACCGTCCGGACCGTGGAGCCGCACTCTCAAGCCGTCCTGGCAGGCGCCCCGTGGCAGCGCCTCGTTGTAGGCGGGCGAGCTCTTCAACTCCTCGGCCGTGTACAGGTCCCTCGCGTGGGCCAGACCCTCGTCGGGCAGTTGCCGGAATCGCGGCACGCCCTCATCGATGGCGAAATAGTGCTCGAGGTACTCGCGCTCCAGGTCTTCGCGGCGCTGCCCCCGGCTGTAGATCCCGACGAAGAGGCCCCGGCGGTCGTCCTCCGGGCCCTCTGCCACGAAGAGGTCATTGCCCCCGACGCCGCACGCCTCGTCGATCAGGGCCGAGGCGGCGGGCCAGCGGGCATCGTCGAGCATGGCGTCGTAGATCGCCGCGAGGGTGCGCTCGAATGCGTCTCGGCCGCTCATGACGGTTCCCGCCTCCCGACCCGACAGCGCGGGACGAACGAAGCCCTCGCCCTGCGCCAGGCAGGCGCCCGTTTCTTGTACAGCATCGAGTTCTTCCTGGAAATACCAATTCTGGTATCCGCCGGTGCAAGGCTCCCTCTATCGGTCCCGCATTGGATGGCCTTACATCAGCATATTGCAGGAATTAGTACCGTCCAGAGGTTTCCATACCGCGCAGGAAGCCGAACTCGATCTCGAACGCGTTGAATTCACAGGAGGCGCAGCCGCTCACGACCGGCGGCGAGTCGCCGGCGGCGAGCTCGCGAACGTCGGCGCAGACATCAGGCGGGGAACGGACGCATCGGACATCCGGGTGCGGAATCCTCTCGGTCGACAGCGACGGAATGCGCCGCCTCTACGGATCCTTTTCGCAATTGCCGCTCGTCTTTGTCAAGGTTGCCTGTTCGGCATTCAGACCGTCAGCGGTACCAATTCTGGCCGCATGGCGATGTAATGCCGCGCACCCATGGGATACAAGGGCGGGACCTTACGTCGTTGGATAACCAGAATTGGCATTTTCGGGTCTTCGGGAATTCGTGTGGGTAGGTGAAGAAGAGATGGCAGGTAGGCGACGACGGCGTCGATGGCGGACGTCCTTACAGCCGCGTGGACCGCAGCTCCTCGGCCAGGTAGTCCGCGGCCCGCCAGGCGAGAGCGAGAATCGTCAGCGTCGGGTTCTTCTCCGACGCGGTGGTGAACGACGAGCCGTCGACGACGAAGACGTTGTCGACCTCGTGCATCCGGTTGAAGCGGTTCAGCACCGAGCGGGCCGGATCTGCGCCCATGCGGACGGTGCCGTGCTCGTGGATGGCCGCGCCGGGCGGATCGTGCTCGTCGGGGCTCGCGGGGACCATCTCTGCCCCGGCGGTGTGCAGAATCTCGTCGGCCACCCGGTGCATGTGGCGCACCATCCTCATCTCGTTGTCGCCGAACCGGACGTCGATGTGCATCAGCGGCACGCCGTAGCGGTCGGTGCGGTCCGCATCGACGGTCACGCGGTTGTCGGGCCGCGGCAGCATCTCGCCGTAGGGATGAAGCGAGGCCAGGGCGGGGTAGCGCTCCTTGACCCGCCGCTTGAAGCCGGCCCCGAACTCCAGCCCGGGCAGCCGCTCGGCGACGTTGACGCCGGTGGTCTGGCAGCCGTTCATCCACATCTGGATGCCGAAGCCGCGCAGGTAGTCGAGCCCGGCGAGCCGGTGGTTGAAGCGCGGGATGTAGGTGTGGCCGCCGCCGATGCCGTCGTCGTTGGTGTAGCCGCGGCCGAAGAGCTGCGGGAGGAAGCCGTGGCGGTGGAAGCGGACCTGCTCGCAGTAGTTGCGGCCGAGCTGGTCGTTGCCGTTGCCGAGCCCGTTCGGGTGACGCGGCGACGTCGAGTTGAGCAGGATGCGGGTGGAGTCCATCGCCGAGGCGGCGACCACGACCGTGCGCGCCCGGACGTGGCGCTCGGCGCCGCTGCGGCGCTCGAAGTACTGCACGCCCGAGGCTCGGCCCTCGGCGTCGGTCGTCACCTGCGCCGCGACCGCGCCGGAGACGATCTCCAGCCGCCCGGTCTCGATGGCGGGCAGCAGGAGATAGTCGGTGGCGTTGAAGTAGGAGGCGGTCCGGCAGCCGGCGCCGCACGCGCCGCAGTAGTGGCAGGCGCTGCGTCCGTTGTGCGGCCGGGTCAGGACGGCGCGGCGAATGGGCACGCTCGGGATGCCGAGGCGCTCGGCCGCGCGGGTCAGGATCACCTCCGTGCAGCGGGGCCGGACCGGCGGCAGGTGGTAGCGGCTGCCGGGCAGAGAATCCGAGTCGTCGTCGCCGCCGGTGACGCCGATGAGCTGCTCCACCCGGTCGTAGTACGGCGCGATGTCCGCGTAGCGGATCGGCCACGGGATGTCCCAGCCGTCGCGTTCGGGGCCGGCGAAGTCGAGGTCGGCCATCCGCAGACTGACGCGGCCCCAGACATTCGTCTTTCCGCCCCAACCCCAGGTGCGGTAGAGGTTGAACGGCCGGCCTTCCGGCGTCAGATACGGCTGCTCGCGCGTGTCGAGCCGGAACTGCTGCGGCCGGTCGCCCTGCTGCAGCCGGCGGTCCGCCTCGAACGGCAGCACGTGCGCCCACGACAGGCTGCGGTCGAACTTCCAGCCGGCGTCGAGCATCAGCACGCGCACGCCGTGCTCGACCAGGGTGTGTGCCGCCATCGCGCCGGACGCGCCGCTGCCGATGACGACGACGTCGTGCGCCGCGCCGCGCTGCAGGACTTCCATGACGCTACCGGCCGCCCGCGGGCGGGTTGTCCGGGTTGACCGGATTGTCCGGCTCCCACGACAAGTGCTCGTCGTGGGTGCAGCCCTCGAATGCGGTCAGGTAGCGGTTGCCGTCGTAGCCGAGCTCGGCGCGCATGCCGATCTCCGAGCGGTAGTAGCCGTGGATGGTGAGCCGCCGCGTCCGGCGGAAGAACTCCACCGCAGCCGCTTCCTCGACGGGCGGCTCGGCGGCCAGCCGTTCCAGCAGCGCGGTCTGTTCCGCGCTCGTTGCCGCGATGAAGGGGTGACCGTAGAGCCCGGTGCTGCGGCGGTCGAGCCAGACGAGGCCGTTGCGCATGACGGCGGGAAGCGACGCGTCGCTGTCGTCGCCGTCGACGTTCTCCGCCGCGCGGCTGACCATCCAGTCGATGTACTGGTGCACGTTGGCCGCCCGCGCGCCCGGCGTGTCGGTTTCGGGAATGATCAGCTCGGCGAGCGTCTCGATGGCGGCGTTCTCGTCCGCCGTGAAGAAGCGGGGCCGCCAGGGCCTGCCGTCCTGCTGCGGCGGGACTAGCGGATGGAGCATCCACGCGCCCTCGGCGACGGCTGGTGCGACGGTCGCCGCGCCCAGGATCTTCAACGCGTGACGCCGCGGGACGGCTGGCGCTTTCGACATGTGCGACTCCGATTCTTCGCTGGAGTGAGGCATCCTCTGCTCGCAGGCGACCGTCCCGATCCCGGCCGCCGCTCCTCACGCAGACGGTATCACGGGGCAAGCCGTGCCGGCCGCCGGGCAGGATCGGCGCGACTCGGGCCGAGGCTTCCCAGCAGACGCGGCCGAGGCTCGGCGGCGAGGTGCCCGGTCACCGCACCAGTTGCCCGTCGCGCACCCAGACCTCGTCACCCACCGTCACCGTTGTGTCGGTGAAGAAGTTCCAGCGGACGTAGCCGCCGGTCACCGTCCCGCCCAGCTCGGAGTTGTCGCCCAGCGACAGGCGCACGATGCCCGCGCCGTAGCCGTAGTAGGGGATCCAGGGGTTGCGCTCGGGCACGGCGAGCAGCGGGTTGAAGCCCAGCGCGAACTCGCGGAACGCGCGCGCCTCCTCGGGGACGCCGGCCAGCTCGGCCTCCGCTGCCTCCTGGCCCGACTCGGCTGTCATGCCGGCGACCCGGCCGTTCTCGATGCGCACTGCGAGGCCGTTGACCGGGCGGCCGTCCCACTGCGACGGCGGAAAGACGATGACGCCGTTGACGCTCTCCTCGATGGGCGCCACGCGGACGGCCCCCGACGGCAGCTCGATTTCGCGGTCGATCAGGATCACCCCCCGGTCTGTCCGTTCCTTCGCGGCGTTGCCGTCGCCGAAGTGCACCGGCCGATCGCCGATGCGGAAGCGGATGTCGGTGCCGCGCGGTGAGGTGACGCGCACCTCGGCCCCGCGCATCGCGTTGACGAAGCGTTGCTGAACCGCAGCGAGCCCGGCGTAGTCGGTCTCGAGCAGCGCGCGCTGGTAGGTGGCGTCGATGACCGCCTGGCCCGGCAGCGGCTGTCCGGGGAGCGGGAACGCGCTGCCGTTCTGGGTCCAGTGGAAGTGGATGGTGCGGCCGATGCCCTCGTGCAGCAGGTCCTGCAACGCCGCGTAGACGGCGTGGTCGGGCCGTGCGCCGGGCAGCATGATCGCCCCGTCGAAGTCGCGCAGCATCTCGCGGTACACGGCGCGCGCCGCGTCGTTGTTGCGCGCCAGCAGGTCGGCGTCCCAGCCGGTCGGGTACGGCTCCTCGATGACGTCGATCACCCCGAGGTCGATGGCCCCGGCCCGCATCAGCGCGTAGCGCAGCGGCGGGATCAGCTCGTCGAACTGCCCGGGACGCGCGACCAGCAGGATCTTCTCGCCGGGTTCGGGCGCGAGCCGCGTCACGAGCTGCTCGGCCATGGCCTCCCAGTCCATGGTCAGGCGCGGCTGGGCGTGCAACGGGACCGCGCACAGGAGTACGGCAGCGAGGGCGAGGCCGGCGGCGGCGGTTCTTGCCATGGTCTGCATGATCAGACTCCGGAGCGGTATCTGTGCTCTCCAACGACGCGGCCATCAGCAGCCGAGGGTCAGGTTGCAATGTTACAGACACCGGCAGGCTCGCGAAGAAACCGGGTGATCCGACGAATCGGGCTACGCGAGCTCGACCCGGGCGCGATGTCCGCCGACCGAAGCCAGCCCCGAGTCACGCGTCAGCAGCGGCGCGTCGAGCCTCTCGGCGAGCGCCAGATACGCGGCGTCGCAGGCCGTCAGGTTGTGCCGAAGCTGCCAGATCCGTTCCAGCAGCGGCTGATGGGGATGTCGCTCGATGGACATCGCGGCAAGGTCCGCGAGCGCGTTCCCGCCGTGGCGTTCGTCGATGTCTCCATGGGCGGCGCAGCGTCTCAGGGCGTGGGCGACCTCGACATCCATCAGGTGCGGAGCGTGCAGCGGGTCATCACCTTCGACGAGGCGCTCTTCCAACTCGGCGCCTGCATCGGAGCGGAGCAGCACCTCGATCACGACGGACGCGTCGACGACGATCATCGGCTGTCTCGGCCCTCACGGACGATGTCCGCAGCCGGCACGCTGAGATTGACGCGAGGGCGTGACTGCAATCGCTCCCGGAATTGTCTGCGCGCGAGAATGTCCAGCACGTAGCCTGACACGGAGAGACGCTCGCGGGCGGCTCGTTCTTTCAGGGCCCGGTAGAGTTCTTCCGGGACGCGCCGCAGGAGGATCGTCCGCTCCGTTGCGGGGCTTCCGGAATCGCCCCACGCCGGCGTTCCGCCGCCCTCCCGCGCACGGTCCGGCCTGCCTGGCCCGTCGCTATCGGACTCCCGCAGGTAAGCCTGTAGCGCCAGGCGCACGACGTCGGACGGTCGCCGCGCGTCGCGCTTCGCCCGCTCGGCCACGGCGGCGTTCAGCTCATGCGGCAGTCTGACGCTCAACTGGTCGCGCACTGGCTTTCTTCCCCTGGCCCATTGTAATGCAATGTCATGCAACAGGAGCGCCCGCGATCGGTCGGATGCGCTCGGCCGGGGGCGTGCCCTTCGACCAGATGCCCACGGTGCCGAGGCCGCTGCTCGATGAGGTCGAACCGGCTTGCCCGGCCGCGTCGGCAGTGAGCCGCGCATCGCGATGCGTGGTAGCCTGCGGCGTGACGGAAGGCGACGGAGGCGATATGGAGGTGCCCGCGACGATCGCGGCGCTCGGCGGAGAGAAGGTCGGCCGGAGGCTCCCGGAGCTTGCGACCGAGGCCCTCATGGTGGTCTTCGCCGTTCTCGTGGCGCTCGGCGTCGAGGAATGGCGGGAGGAGCGTCAGCTTCGCGCGTTCGCGGACCGCGCCCGGGCGGCGGTGGACCTGGAGCTGGAACAGAACTTGGACGAGTTTCGCAGCGATGGACCTGACCTGATCGCCGGGCGGGACCGTGTGGGGAGCACGTTGCAGCAGCTTCGGGAAGCACAGGGAATGAGCCCCGACGAAGAGGGTAGCGTCGACTTCAGTTTCGGTTTCGATTCTCCGGACATCTCCACGGCCGCCTGGCGCGTTGCGCAGTCCAGCCAGGCGGCGCCGTACTTCGACTACGACTGGGTGATCGAGCGCGCGAGGCAGTACGAGGGGTTCGAGATGTACCTGGACGCTCGAGATCAGGTTCTCGATGCGATGAGCGCGTTGTTCATGGGCGAGATGGAGTTCACGGGCGAGAGGGGGCTGGATCAGGCGGTGGTCGCATTTCAACGCCTCTACGGTCGGCTGGAGATCCTGGTCCAGCTTCATCAGGCCCTGCAGGAAGACATGGAAGCCTACCTCGGCGAGAACGAGACGGAGCAGGAGACCGAGCCGGAACAGGAGTCCGCGCCGTAGACCGCGTGGTACCGGGAATGCCGCCGGGCGGAGTCGAGTCCGGCACCTTGCGCCAAGCCCTTGAGATCCGTGGTCTCGCCCGCTTCGGAGATCGATGGACCGGGTCGCGGCGAAGCATCCGCGTCTACTTCCCCGGCGCGGCTTCCATCAGGCGCTCCCAGAAGGCGTCGTTGAACGAGGAGCCATCGCGTGAACCGTTGTCGCCGAGGCGGGCGACCACCAGGTCCAGACTGGGCACGACATAGAGCTTGCGGTCGCGCGCTCCCTGCGCGGCTACGAGATCGTCCGGAGCAGCCGGAACCAGCGTACCGGCCGTCGTCACCGGCGGAATTGCCCACGACATCGACGACGCCTGTCCGTTGGTCCACCAGAGCAGGCCGTACGAGGGGTTCAGCGCCTGCGACGGCCGGAGCATCTCGGCCAGGTACGCCGTGTCCTCGATGACGGTCTCGCCGTCCCAGATCCCGCCGGCGAGGATGAGCAGGCCGAAGCGCGCCAGGTCGCGGGCGGTGGCGGCGAAGCCGGTGGCGATGGCGGAGCTGGCCCAGGGGCGCGGCTCCCAGCGCGAGTCGCGCATGCCGAGACGCCCGGTCAGCCACTCCCGCGTCACGTCGTTGCGGTCGAGGCCGGCCGACGCCGCCACGATACGGAGCAGGCGGTGATACGCGGGCGTGTTGTACAGCCACTTCGAGCCGGGCGCCGCGTCGTAATCCAGTGCCGGCGTGAGCCCGGTCGTCATGGCCATCAGGTGCCGGATGGTGACCGCGCGTTCCTGCTCTTCGGTCGCCTCCGTCCAGCGGCCGGCGTGATCGGTGACCGGATCGTCGAGCGCCAGCAGGCCGCGCTCCTGCGCCAGGCCGACCAGGACGGCGACCACGCTCTTCTGCACGGACGCCACGTCCTCAATGGCGTGCCCGGCCGCGTTGGGGCCGTGGCTGCCGTTCGCATGGCCGCGCGAGGGGGATTCCAGCGTCCAGTGCCGCTCGGCCAGGATGCGACCCGCGTGGAGGATCACCACGCCGGTCGAGTTCCGTTCGCCGGCGAGCGCGATGGCGGCGTCCAGCCGGTCGGCGTCCCAGCCGGCTTCCGCAGGGTCGACGGACTCCCAGAGTCCTTCTGCCGGCGGGAAGTACAACGACGCGTCTTCGGTCGCCGCGACAACGGACGCCGGCTCGCCGGGCGCACGTGACTGTGCCGCCTGCGGTCCGGTACCTGTGAGAAGGAAGGACGCCTGGACCGTCGCGCCAATCAGGAGGACGACTCGCGCTGTCGACATGCATGACCTCCGGTGAATCGGCTCACGGTACCACGTCTGGCCGCCATGACGGCGGTCGTGGTTACCGGTGCGCGGCAGACCGGAAAGAGCACGCTGGCGCGGGATCTCATACCGGTTCGGCGCCGCTTCCTCTCTCTTGACGACCTCGAATGGGGACAAGGCTCGCGCCGGCCTGCTGCTGCACGCCGGACAGGCGCTCGAATGGCTTGGCCCGCGGGTGCTGGCGGCGCCGTGGTGGAAGGTGCTGTGACGTCGGGGACTGTCCGCGGTATGGCGAGCGGCCGAAACAAAAGCGGGAACCCGACGGGAAACATCCGGGAAACAGACGGGACAACCTGGACCTGCATGCGGCATCACGAGCGGCCGGTCGAGCCGGGCTGGCGTTACCGCCTGCACGAGATCGTCTTCGAAGCAGACACGCCCGGCGGCAGGATGTTCGACGTCCTGCTGCTGACCGCCATCGTGACCAGTGTGGCGGCAGTGATGCTCGAGAGCGTTCCGTCGGTGCGTGCGCAACATGGTGCCGCCCTGCTCCGCGTGGAGTGGGGTTTCACGATTCTCTTCACGGTGGAGTACCTCGCCCGCCTGGCCGGCGTACGGTATCCCTCGCGCTACGCCCTGAGCTTCTTCGGCATCGTGGACCTGCTGGCCATCGTCCCGACATATCTCAGTCTCTTGCTGCCCGGCAGCCAGGTGCTGCTCGTCGTTCGGGTGCTGCGGATGATCCGCGTCTTCCGGGTGCTCAAGCTGGCGCGCTACCTGGCCGGCGGCGAGGAGATTGCGCAGGCGCTGCGCGCGAGCCGCCCGAAGATCGTCGTCTTTCTCGCGTCGGTCGTCTCGATCGCCGTGGTGATGGGCGCGCTGCTGTACCTGATCGAGGGAGAAGCCAACGGCTTCACGAGCATCCCGCGCGGCGTCTACTGGGCGATCGTGACGATGACGACGGTCGGCTACGGCGACATCTCGCCCGGCACCGTGCCGGGGCAGATGGTCGCGGCAGTGCTGATGATCGCAGGCTACGCCATCATCGCCGTGCCCACCGGCATCGTGTCGGTCGCCTTTGCCCAGCGCGCGGCGCATCCCGTGTCGACGCAGGCCTGCCTGGCTTGCAGTGCCGAGGGGCACGACGTCGACGCGGCGTTCTGCAAGTACTGCGGGGAGAGCCTGGCCCCCGCAAGAGAACCGCTTCCTGTGGCTGGCAACGGCGACTCGTCCGCCGCGGCGCGATGAGCGTGGAGTTCGGTGCGAACGCCAAGCCCGCGCGCTCGGCCTGGGCAGCTTCGCGCCGGTGGTCGTGGCCACCAGCTCCGGATCGACACGCTGATGGTGTGCCGGCTCGACAATCAGCACCAGCGCGGCGACGTGCCGCGCGCCGTAGTCCGGCTGCGGGACACCCACCGGCTTGACGTGCACCACGAACGGCGGCAACACCGCCGAGCGGCGGACCAGCATGGAGCCGCTGACCGCCACCGCGCCGGAAGTCGGCAGCGCGTCGCCCACCAGTCGCTCGAGACGGACCCGATCGGCCGGCGCGCGGGCGTGCAGCACCCCGTCCCGGTCAACTTCAGTCTGCCGCGTTTCCCGGTGTCAGGTTCATCCCGGCAGTGGCGGTTCGCCAAGCCTTTACTCCGTCCGCGTCGGCTTCGAACACCACCCTGTCGCGCCGCTGCCGGCACGCTGTTCGCGCGTAGTCCAGCAGCGCCTTGGCGCCCGGTCCCTTGGGTTGCAGGTGGGCGCTCAGTCCTGTGGCCTCGAAGTGGCGCTGGGCGTTGTTCGGCTCTATGTGAATCGTCTCTTCGCCTCGTACGTTCGTCGCCGTCGTCACCTCGATGGCGCCGTTGCGTGTGTGGATCCGGCACGTCGTGTACAGGGCGCTGCCGATCGCGTGGGCCGCGCGGTTGCCAAGCTGTCTCGGTTCGATTCGTTCGTGTTCCCGGATGCCTCGCAGCACCCTCTCGGCGTCCGCGGCGATTGTCGGGGCTGCCCAGTGATAGTTCTGTGCGATGCTCTCCGCTGCATCTCGGCTTATTGCGTTGACGGCGGCCTCGAGGGCTCCCGGCTCTTTCTCGTTCGCCTTGATGATGTCGAAGACGTCTCGCGCCAGCGGCTCCTCGGCCCGTTCCAGCTTGCCGCGCAGGATTTGCGCGCTCGACAACGCTGTTTCCAATCTGCCGTCGATCGTGCAGGCTCGTTGGCCCGCCCCGAGCAGTGGCGCGGTAGCCCACAGGTCCAGTTTCCGCTCGCCCTCGTCGAACGAAACCGTCCATAGCCGGGCCATCGGGAAGAACGCCGGCTTTCCTCCCAGTGTGCGCATTCGCGCTTCGAATTGCGCCGCCGGGTTGTTCGCCTCGGCGAGCATGCCGAGCGGCGTGTCTGGCTGGACCACCAGGTCGATGTCGTAGCTTTCCCGGTGCTTCCACCGTGCCGCCAGGATCGAGCCGCCGCCGATGGCGTACTGCGTATGCCCGTCGCTTATGCTCCGCAGTTCTTCGCGCACCGTCTCGCCGATTGCCTGCCATAGGGTCTCGGCCGCGGGGGGCAGTGTCAGGGTCGGCGGCGTCATTCGTCTTCCGCCGGCGGCACAATCGCCCATTGGTTGAGCGCCCTCGCCGCGCGGCACTGTGCGTGTCCGGCCCGATGGAGCGCTGCCACCAGTTGGCGCAGCGTGTACGCGCCCTCCGCCCAGGCGCTGATGAGCTCGTGCCACTCGGCTTCCTGGGAAAAGACGCGGAGGAGCGTCCGCTGCCGCCGGTCGGGCTTCTCGGCCCGGATGGCGTCGTAGAATTCCCCGCTTTTCGGCCGTTCGTCCCAGCCGGCGCAGCTCCGCGCCAGTCGCCGCTCGACAGTGATGCTGCCGCGTCCTGTTTCCTCCGGCCCACACGCGCGACTCAGGCGTTGCGTTTCGTGCGCGGTTGGCCCGGCGTCGGCGAACACCTCCGGCTTCCGAAGCGTCGGCGGTCTCGGGTAGAGCTGCGTTCGCCGGTCGTTCCCGTCGGTCGGTCGCATTGCTCGGTCGTCGCGTGTCTACAGTGTGTGAAAGTCTGCCTTCGGTCGCAAGCGACGCCGGCCCCGCGTGATCCGTGCCCGCGAGCCTCCCGCTCCTACCGTCCTTCGTCGTTGCCCTGGTCGCCTTCTCTACTTGCCGCCGGGCTGGTTGAAGTAGTCGCTCTTGTGCGGGTAGTCGTCGCCCACGACCCCGCCCTCGCGACCCTGCGCCGACGGCACGACCCAGTCGCAGCCCGGCGTGTTCTCCGGTCCCGCGCGCCAGCAGTCGACGAGCTCCTGGTAGTCGTCGGCCATGCTGCCCGGGGCGTGGGGCGGCATGAAGCTGTTCACCTGGAGTCGGGCCGCCTCGAAGATCTGCGAAATCTCCATCGGGGCGCTGTGGCAGGCGAGGCACCGGTTGCCCTCGATGTGGATGGTGCGCATGTCCCAGTCGGATCCACCGACCACGTAGTAGGGCACGTCCCGGCCCGTGATCTCGGGCATGACGGGGCGGCGCGGATCGTCGGGGTCGCGGGCGCTGTCCATGAAGGGGTCGTGGATGAACGGGCCCGACTGGTGGCACCGGACGCACTGCACGACGTCGGGCTCGCCGTCCCCGTTCATGTCGGCCGGCGGCGGGGGCATGAAGGCGTCGTTGAAGTCCGGGTCGTCGGGTCCGGGCAGTTGACCCACCATGCGGTGTCCGTCGAACGAGACCCAGGGCCGCTGATCCTGGATCTCGGCGTTCGCGGGATGACCCTCGGGCAGCGACTTCCGGCCGTCGGCGGCCTCGAAGAAGCAGGTCGCGCCCGACTGCCGGTTGTAGCCGATCATCTGCACGGAGCCCCAGCCGTGGCGTTCGAGGTTCTCCGGGCCCACCGAGCGGCAGAAGTACACCCACGAGACCTGCGGCAGGGGATTGCCGCCGGCGTCGCGTCCCGCCACGTGCCCTAGGCGCGAGCCCGGTGCGCAGCCGCCCCGCAGCCCGTCCGGGTTGTCGCAAGCGTGGTTGCCGGGATCCTCGAACACCTCGACGCCGTTTACCGTGATCGGAATGAGGACGCCGTCGTCGCAGGCGATCTTGGGGACGCGTCCGAGCTCCGGCTCGCACATGGCGGCGTACTCGGTCGCCAGAAAGGGCATCGGCGCCCCGGTTCGGGGTGCTTCCGCCGCCGGCGCCTGCTGCACGGTGCAGGCGGCCGCTCCGGCGGCCTCGAGCCCGGCGCTCGGCGCCGCGCCGGTCCCGGGAGACGACGCGCCGCCGGCCGACGACAACAGGGCCGGGACCAGCAGGAGCAGGGAGCAGCAGGCGAGGCGTGACTTGATGAACACGGTCGAGATTATGGCCGCCGTGCGCTCACGGCGTCCACCGTGCGGCTTGACGATTGCTGCTCGCGTGGGTTGCCCGCGCCGGCCTCAGCGCGTGCGGACGCGCAGGTCGTGGTCCAGCTCCACCACCGCGGCGCCGAGGCCGCTGCCGCCTCGCCAGACGTAGCGGACGTCGGAGATGGACACGCGGTAGCCGTCTTTCGTTTGCTCGACGCGATAGGCCGGGAAGCGCTTCCAGGTGTCCAGCCCCCAGACGTGCGGAGCGGTCAGCGCGGCCCGCGTGACGGGGTCGTCGCCGCCGCGTTCGATGGACGGCAGGCTGATGCGGATGGGATCGCCGGACAGCCAGTCGACCTCGAGGAAGTGGTAGTGCTCGGCGTCGGCGACGACGATGTGGCGCAGCAGCGGGTTGCCCGGCGCAGGGCTCGTCATGATCTCCACCGGCACGTCGTCGCGCTCGGCCAGCCACGCGGCGACCTGCCGCTCGGCGAGGTGCGACGCGGCGACCATGACCGCGACGTAGACGGCCACGGCCGACAGGCAGAGGGTGGCGAGTTGCGGAATGCGGCCCTTCCAGCGGCCCGCGAGCCGCAGCCAGACGATGGCGGCCACGCCGGCGCACCAGAGCAGGCGCGTCGCGGCCGGTGCGCCCTCGAAACCGGTGACGAGCGACGTGGTCGCGACCCCGAGCACGATCCAGGCGCCGGCGCCGACCGGCGAGGCGCTACGCGCGAGGACGACCGAGGTGCCCAGCAGCAGCCAGACCCAGGGGTCGACGACGAAGAGCGCGTCCCCGTAGAACCACGTGCCGTCGAACGGCATCAGGAAGCGGACGCCGTAGGTGTTCAGCCAGTCGAGCACGGGGTGCGAGACGACGGCCAGCGTGCTGAGCGCCAGCAGGGGCCCCGCCCGCGCCCGCGGGTCCCGCCCCCGCCCGCGCGCCGCCGCCCGATCCAGGAGGAGCAGCAGCGCCGTCCGCCCCCGCGGGAGGACCACCATCG